>JANJUH010000086.1 GCA_024710675.1 Lysobacterales bacterium | reverse complement strand
GTGGACCGGGAGCGAGCTTTGATCACGGCGCAAAGTCGAAGGTGTAGTTCGTGACCATGAAGTCCGGCGGATCCATGGTGTCCGTGTCGTTCACGCGATTCGCCAGGACCGTGACGCGACACGAAGGATTGTTGGGCAAGTTGCCGCCCGCCGTCAGGGTGATCGTCGAGATACCTGTGGCGGGAAGCGCCGGGGTCGTCGTGAACGCCACCGTGTTCACGTTGCCGTTGTTCGCCGTGCAGGTCCAGGTGAATGCGGTCGTGTTGATGTTCACCAGCTCGCTGAAGTTGATCGTCACCCGGGCATTCTGCGAGCCAGGTCCCGTGGTTCGCGGGGTGTACGTGGCCGTGCTCACCGAAGGCGCCACGTCGGCCGCCGCTACAGTGAATTGCACCGGATGATCCAGGGCCATCTGGTCAGGCGGATCGTTCGTGTCGACGTCGGTGACCAAGCTGGCGATGACCGTCATCGTGCACGTGGCACCCGAAGTGAGGGCCCCCGAATAGGTCGGTCGGAGTTGCGTCACGTTGCTTCCCGAGGTGTTCGACAAGGCGATCGAGTTGCCATCGCAAGACAGCGTCACCGCACCGGCGGCCGCATTGACGGCCTCGCTGAAGTTGACTTCGAGGCTCGTGTCACTGGGCACGCTGGGTGCGCCGTTGCTGGGTGTCGTCGTGGTCACGCGCGGCGCATCGTCTCCAGACAGCGCATTGGTCGTGAACTGGGCCACATAATTGCTGGCCATTTGGTCAGGCGGATCGGTGAGGTCCACGTCGGTGACTGCCGAAGCGAGGACCGTCAGGGTACAGGTGGATGCGGCGGGCAGGTAGAAGGTGCCGAGGCTCAAGAGTATCGGCTCGAGAGCGACCGTCATGGACTGCACCTCCGTGGCAGCGAGTGAGCTGCCACCGGCAACCAGGTTGCCGGTCGTTCCACCGGCATTGCTGCAGGTCAGTGTCACACCGCCGGCAGCGACGTTGACGGACTCGCTGAAATCGACTGTCAGGCTTGGCGTCGAGAGAGGCACCAAGCTGGCACCGTTGGCTGGATCGGTGGACACCACGCCCGGCGCCGCATCGCTGTTCGGGCAGGTGAACGTGCCCGGCTTGACATCCACCGTGTAGCTCGCCGCATTGGCCTGCGAGCCATTGAAGCCCACCGTCGTGTTGTCGAGATAGGCGTTCGAGGGATCGAGGTAAGGAGTCACCACCGCCGGGCTCGGCGAGAAGCACAGCACGTTACGGCGGGCTTCCTGGTCGATGCAGGTGTTGCCACGATCGCGCTCCACGCACTCGCTGCCGGTGTAGCTGGTGAAGATCACCTGGCCGACACCAGCGGTCGACAGCGTGCAGATCCAGGTCGCGCCGCCGTTGTTCTGGCTGCCGGCGAGCCTGCATTGGTTGCCTCCAAGGCCGGACAGCACGACGACTTCCGAGGTATCGAGGAAGGTGCCCTGGCCGTTGGTGACGACGAAACGGACCGTGCGTGGCGGATCGATCGGCGCCGCGGTGCCACCGACTTCGAGGCGAATGCTGTCGCTGATCACGGCGCCGACTTCGAGCGGCGACCCCGGGACCGGGTTGGTCAGGCCCACGTTGGAGATCGGCGAACGCGCGGTGATGGGCGTCTCGCCATCACGCACCGGCACCGACCAGCCGCGGCTGAAGGGATCGTTCGAGTTCCTCAGCGGCATCGTTGCCACTTCGGGGAAGGTCGGAGACCAGTTGTTCAGACGCGTCATGCCCACCGCAAAGAAGGGTACGAGCTCGAGCTTGGTCGAGGACTGGTAGGGCAGGCACTCCTCGAGGTTCGGCGTGTTGTTGATCTTGCAGCGGATCGCCGTCAACACTTCGGGCGTCATGTAATCGACATAGATGCCGCGCGAGGTGGATTGCAGCCCGGGCGCGCTCAGGTCATAGGGCGTGGTGGGATCGAGGCGCGCGAGGATGGCCTGGTGGGCGGCCGGGATGGCAGCCAGCGCGGTGCTTCGCACCTGTGCCAGCACCGTATCCGACATGAAGGGGTAGCCATTCGCGGGATTGGCCGCGGCAGTGACATAGGTATCGATGTACTTCGCCGCGTACTCCGAATAGGCGAGGCGCTCATCGGGCTCGTCCAGCAAGGCCTCCGGGAAGACCTGCAGGTCGACCAGCGTGGCGTCCAGCGTCAGCCGATAGATGCCGTCGCGGCGCAGGAAGCGGCAGGTCTCGTAGTACTGGTCGCCGGAGGCATTGGCGTCGACGAAGGTGTAGTTGCCGCCACTCAGCACCGGGCGGTAATGCTTGTGATTGCCGTTGGCCAGGTATTCACTCGCAGGGCGCGACGGGTTGAGCTTGGGCGTCGAGGAATTGCTGGTGTCGTGATGGTCACGGCAGCAGGAAGTGCAGAGATCCTTGACCAGGTCCGGATCGTTGTTGCGCAGGATCGCCGTGGCGGTGACGCGATTGACGGTGCCCAAGGTCGTGTCCACCGGGTGCGGCTGGCCGTTGGTCAACTCGCGCGGACGGGTGAAGGTCAGGCCGTTCCAGACCGTCGGTTCCCAGCTCTTCTTGCCGGCGACGACGCCGTTGGTGCCGGCATCGATGCGGCAGTCGCAACCGATCACGGTGTAGTCGAAGGCGCGCTCGGCGAGCAGGTCGTTGCCGGAACCGGAGAAGGTCAGCACCTCGAACTGGGTGCGCACGATGTTGTCGCGGATGATCGCCGGCTGCGGGTCGGAGGCGGCCGAGGCGGCGTCGTCACCGATCGCGATCGGGATGGTGCTCTGGATGCGCGCCGGCTGGATGTAGACCTTCGGCGATTCGCGCGAGGTCGCCGGATTCGACAGCGCCACTGCCGCGTCCATCGGCGTGGTGCTGCTGATCAGGTCTTCCAGCACGACTTCCTGGGTCGCTGTCGCGCCGTCGGCCGCATTCCACTGCACGCGCACGGATACGCGCGCGAAGTCAGCCGCCCCCATCGTCAGGGTCCCGCCGCATGCCACCACGCCGGCCTGGCTGAGCGTGCAGGGCGTCACTTGCCAGTTGCGGGTGAAATTGAAACCGGTGCCCCCGGCAGCGACCTCGCCTGGCGTGTCGGTGCCGGCGGCAATCTGGTCGAAGCTGTCCGCAGCGACATCCGGGCGTCCGTCGCCGTTGGTGTCGATCACCAGGTCGGCGGTGCCGTTGCCGTCGGCGTCCGATACGCGTGCGTAAAAGCTGCGCAGCTCGTCGAGCTTGTCGACCGCGAGGTTGACCGCAGCGGTGCGCGTACGGGACTCGGCGGCCGAGCGCACCGAGGCGCTCTGCAACTGGCCCAGGGCGAGGAAGCCGATGGCAAGGATCACCAGGGCGATCATCACCTCGACCAGACCGACGCCACGTGCGAAACGGCGCGTCTTCAGGGACCGGGTGCGGCGGGCTTGATGGCGGCTCATGATCATTCCCCAGTCATCAATAGGAGGACAGGTCGGTCCAGGTACCCGGCATCGGGCCCAGGCGCAACAATCCGGGCGACTCGACCAGGTTTTCCATGATCTCCTGGTGATAGACGAGCGCCGAGGTGCCGGTGACGAAGACCGAGGCATTGCCATCGGCCACCAGGGCCCCGTAGACCGTGGTGCCACCGTTGGCCGTCAGGTTGTAGGTGGTGGTGTCACCCGGGCGCTGGAACTTGTAGACGACGCCGAAGGTGACGTCCGAGCGCAGTTCCAGGCCACCCTCGACGACCAGGAACACCGGCATCGCGGGCGATCCGATGTTGCGGTTGTTGCCGAGCGAACAGGTGGCTTCGGTGGACCAGAACAGGCCCGTGGATTGCGCGTTGAGGTCCGAGCAGCACTTGGGATTGGTGCCGCTCGCGGTGCACCCGGTGCCGGTCAGGCGGACGGCGCGCTCGCGGACATCCTGCCAGCGCGGATTGCCGGCGGCATCGATGCGCGGCACGCCGAACATGTACTGGAACATGTCGGGCGGGAAGTTTCGTGCGCCCTGGACCTGTGAGTTGCCGGTGGCATCGACGATGTCGTTGCCCTTGATCGTCGTTCCCGTGTCCTTGTACGACAGCGATCCTTCGCGCGGGCACTCGCAGTTGGTGCACACCGGCACATTGGCCGTGACCGTCGGCGTGCCCGTCAGCAGGAACTCCTGCAGGTGGCAGCTCTTCGGCGTGCCGTTCGGATCGATCTCGGCCGAGGTCCAGATCGACAAGGGAATACCGAAGCCACCGGCATTGGGATTGGCAACGATGTCGAAGGTGCCGCGCAGGCGTACCGAATTCACCGCGATCAGCGGCGATTCCGGGCCGTCGGCGATCAGACGGAAGCTGCCGTAGGTGTGCGACACCGAGGAGCGCGACTCGGCCAATGCCACACCTGACGCCACGGCCTCGGGCAGTGCATTGGCTGCGGCATCGGCCGACATCACCGCACCACGGGACACCACGCGGATCGCGTAGGCCTGGGCGTGCTCGATCGCGCACTGGCGCAAGGCGGCGGTCGAGAGATTGATGCAATCGATGTCAGGATAGGCCGGTGGCGAGGAACCCGGGATCGGATCACGGTCGCAAGCGCCGCCGGCCGAGGCTTCGGGTACATCGTCCGGAAAGATCAGGCACATCAGGGCGCCGACGCCATAGCGCAAGGCCGGGTCGCTGGTCTCGGTGTCGCCGTCGCCGTCGATGTCGCGGGCCGGCATCCCTGCGGGCTGGGGAATCGGCATGCGGTGGCGATTGGCCGCTGTCCAGGGCGTCGGGCCACGGTAGCGGAACAGGTTGGCGCGGCGCGCGGCATTGGGCTCGGCATCGCAGGGGAACTGGTCGGCCCCGGACGGAATGGTCCGGCACGGCTCCCACTGCTCGAGGCCGGCCTCGAACCAGCCGCCCGTGGAATCGGAGGCGACCACCGCGCGATTGACGCGGATGAACTCGAGCCCCAGGTTCAGGCCCTGCTGCGCTGCCTCCATGGCTCTGGTGCTGCGAGCCTGGTTGGCGCCGGTCTTGACCTCACGCACACTGACCGAGGACGAGAACAGCACGACGATCGAGACGATCAGCAGCAGCAGGATGGCGACGATGACCGTGGTCATGCCGCGCTGGTGGCGACCGGAGGAAAGGCGGCGGACGGAGTACATGACAGGTTCCTCGGTTCGGTTCACGGCGTAGGGGTGGGCGGCGGCGTCGGGCCGGGCATCGCGACGAGTCGCACGCCCTCTGCCCGCAACCGGACCCACTGCCTGAGTTCACGCACGCTGGTCGGATCCTGCGGCGAGCGCACCCGCAGGGTCACCAGGACGGGACGAATCCCGACCAGCGAGACTCGCGACACAGCGGGATTGGCCGGATCGGGCACCACGCCAGCGACGCCTTCGGCGAAGTTGCTGACGTCGACCTGGAAGGCGACGACATCGAGCGAATTGGGCTGGGTCAGGTTCGCCCAGGTGTGGTTGGCGCTGCCGCAACCCTCACCCACGCCGGTACCGCCGATGCGGGCCTGGAGGATGCCGACGCCATTGACCACCGTGCGGCGAAATCCCCGCCATTCGCCGGGCTCGGCGATGGAGATGACGCCCGGGGTGGTATCGGCCGGGATGCCGGCAGCGTCCACCGTATCGAGCGTGTCATAGCCGAACAGGATGCAGTCGCCGACTGCCGGCGTGCCGGTCGCGTTGTGCTCGACGCGGGTGTGCGCAGGCGCCGCGGTCCCCTGCCCGATCCGGTTCAGCGCATTCACGTTGAAACCGGCGCGCTTGAGTTCGCGGGTGACCACGTTCATCAGCGTGCGGGCGTCCTGCGAGGTGCGTGCGTAGATCGCGTTGTTGGTGGCGGCGGCGGAAATGTTGACGGTCAGGTTGATCGCCGCGCCGATGACCACCAGGCTGACGACCAGCGCGATCATCAGCTCGACCAGGGTGAAACCGCCCTGGCCGCGTCGGACGGGATTGGTCAGCATTGCGGGTAGCCTCCCATCACGTAGCCGTTGTATTCGACCGAGCACTGGATCACCGATCCCAGCGGCGATACCGCAACGCGCATGCGGTAGGGCCGGCTGCCGGTGACGGGCACGGTGACGCCCAGGCGGCCAGCCCGGGTGATGTCGGTCAGGACGCCGAGCTTGGGATCGAAGGTGAAGCTGGTGGCTGCCGGCGTGCCGGTACCGAATGCCGGATTCTCGAACAACTCGATGCGGCGCAGCAGCTCAGGTGCCTGCGTAGCGACGTCGGCACCGGCGAGGTTGAAGGCGGGGAAGCGGTCGAGCGCACAGAAATCGGCCTCGGCCGGGTCGAGCTCGCGGCAGTCGCAGGCTGCCGCTCCCTCGACCGCACCGACGCACCAGACGCTGGCGCTGTCCCAGGCGAAGGCCACCGTCACCGGGCGGTCGCGCTGGATCGATTCGAAACGTGCCAGCTCGACCAGGTCCTTGACGCCGCCAGCCGCCGCCCGCAGGGCCGCGCGATCGCGGAACTCGATGAAGGACGGCGCCGCCATCGCGGCCATGATCGCCACGATGGCGATCACCGTCAGCATCTCGATGATGGAAAATCCGTGCTGCCGGTGGGTCATTGCCTGTGCTGCTCCCGGTCCGCCTGTCTGCTCCGTGGGCCCCCATCGGCGCGGCGGCCTGATGGCTGGCGCACGGATGAGGACTATCCTTGTGCTAAGTTAGCACAGGCCAATCGCCGCGCCCGCGGCCTGGCAACCGCACGTCGGGACGGCCCGTCCATTCGTCGCCGCCCACCCAGGAGAGAGCCCGATGTCTCACCTTGCCGCAGCCCTCGCCACACCACCCAAGCGCCGCGCACGCGGCTTCACGCTGATCGAAATGGTGGTGGTCGTGGCCATCATCGCGATCCTGGCTTCGATCGCCGTTCCGCTGTACACCGAGCAGATCCGCAAGGGCCGCCGCGCCGAGGCGATGAATGGCCTGGAAGCCATGGCGCAACGCCAGGAACGCTGGCGCGCGAACAACCCGACCTACGGCACCGCGGTGCAGATCGTCGCCGCGACGAGCGATTACTACACCTTCGCCGTGACCAACAACACCGCCAACGCCTGGACCATGACCGCCACCGCGACCGGCGCCCAGGCCACCGACACCCGCTGCGCGACGATGACACTCACCAGCGCCGGCGTGCGCACGCCAGCGGATTGCTGGGCGAGGTAAGGCGACCGCGTACTGGCAATCGCCAGCTTTTAGCGCGTCAAGCGCGCTCCCCCAACAGCCGTGGGGGCGTGCGGCCTGCCGAAAGGCTTCAGGTCAATGTGGGAGCGCCCTCGTGGCGCGATCGTCCCGGCCTCGAGGCAACTTCTTCGCGCGTCAAGCGCGCTCCCACGACAGCCGTGGGGGCGCGTCGCCTGCCGAAAGGTTTCAGGTCAATGTGGGAGCGCCCTCGTGGCGCGATCGTCCCGGCCTCGAGGCAACTTCTTCGCGCGTCAAGCGCGCTCCCACAATCGCCGTCGGCGCAACCCGCGCTACCGGGCAAACCACGCCGCCGGATC
>JANJUH010000477.1 GCA_024710675.1 Lysobacterales bacterium | reverse complement strand
CCCCAACAGCCGTGGGGGCGTGCGGCCTGCCGAAAGGCTTCAGGTCAATGTGGGAGCGCCCTCGTGGCGCGATCGTCCCGGCCTCGAGGCAACTTCTTCGCGCGTCAAGCGCGCTCCCACAATCGCCGTCGGCGCAACCCGCGCTACCGGGCAAACCACGCCGCCGGATCGAGCGCCTGGCCGCGGTGGCGGATCTCGAAATAGAGCGCGGCTTCGCCTGCGCCGCCGGAGTCGCCGACGGTGGCGATGACGGTGCCGGCGGCGACCTGCTCGCCTTCCTTCTTCGCCAGCGCGTCGCAACGGCCATAGAGGCTCATGTAGCCGTCGCCGTGGTCGAGGATGATCAACAGACCATAACCGCGCAACCAGTCGGCGAAGGCGACGCGACCATCGGCGACGGCGCGGATCTCGGTGCCGATGGCGGCGCCGATGCGCTGGCCGGCGCTCGGGCGCCCGCCGGCACTGGCCTGTCCATAGGCGACCAGGACTTGACCGGCCAGCGGCCTCGGCAAGCGGCCCTGCAAGGACGCGAAGGGTTTGCGGTCGGCATCGAGTGTGGGCAGGTCACCCATCAGATCGCGCAATTGCGCCAGCAGGCTCTCCAGTTCCTCGCGCTCGCTGTCGAGCGCGAACACGCGTGCATCGGCGGCTGCCAGTGCCAGCCTCAGCTGGCGGGCGGCGCCCGCCTTGGCCTTGCGATCCTCCTGCAGCAGGGCGACGGTCGCCGCTTCCTGCTCGCGCGCGACCTCCAGTGCCGCCTGCGCCTCGCGGGTGTCCTGCTCGATGGTGTCGAGTTCGCGCAGCACCTGCTGCACGTGGGCGATGCGCTCTGCGCGGACGCGATTCAACTGCTCGTGATAGGCGAGCATGCGACCGCTATCGGCCATCTGGTCCTGCGCCAGCACCAGTTTCAGTGTGTCCAGCCGCCCGAGCGCGTAGGCCGAACGCATCAGCGCAGCGAGCCCCGCCTTCTGTGCCGTCAGATCGGTCTCGAGCCGGGTGCGCTCGGCGTAGAGCTCGATGATCCGCGCCTCGCTGGCCTCGATGTCGGCTGCGATCGCCGCCAATGCCCGCTGGCGCTCTCCGATCTGGCGCTCGATCGCCGCCAGCGCGGCCTGGGCCTTCGCCACCTCGTCGGCGCGCGCGGCACGCACTTTCTCGGCGGCCTGCAGGCGTTCGCGCAGGGCCTTCAGGCGGGCCACCAGGTCGCCCTCGCGCAAGGCACTGGCCGGCGCCACGGGTACCTCGGGCTCCTGCGCCGGCAACGGCGCCAGAGCGAGGGCCAGCAGCAGCGCGAGCGCCCATCGCATCCTCAGTGCTCCAGCAGGCTGCGCCCGCTCATCTCGGGCGGCGGCGTCAGGCCCATCAGGTCGAGCACCGTCGGCGCGATGTCACGCAGGCTGCCACCCGGGCGCAGGGGCGTGTCGGCGCCGACCAGCAGCAGCGGCACCGGGTTGGTCGAATGCTGGGTGCTGGCCTGTCCGGATTCGTCGTCCCACATGTCCTCGAGATTGCCGTGGTCGGCCGTGACCAGCAGCCGGCCACCGACCTTCAGGATTGCGGCTTCGATCCGGCCGAGCGCGACATCGATCGCCTCGACGGCCTGGATCGCCGCCGACAGCACGCCGGTATGCCCGACCATGTCCGGGTTGGCGAGATTGCACACGATGAAGTCGAACTCGCCACTCTCGATGGCTGCGACCAACTTGTCGGTGACCTCGGGGCAACTCATCTCCGGCTTGAGGTCATAGGTGGCGACCTTCGGCGAAGGCACCAGGATCCGCTGTTCTCCCGGATACGGCTCCTCGCGTCCGCCGCTGAAGAAGAAGGTCACATGCGCGTACTTCTCGGTTTCGGCGATCCGCAACTGCCTCAAGCCGGCCTCGGCCAGCAGTTCGGGCAGCGTGTGCGCCATGCTCTGCGGCGGGAAGGCGACCTGCATCGGCAGGCCGGCAGCATATTCGGCCATGCCGACAAAGGCGGCGAGGCGCGGCGGGTGGCGGCGCGTGAAGCCCTGGAAGTCGTCGAGCACGAAGGCCTGGCTGATCTGTCGGGCTCGATCGGCGCGGAAGTTCAGGAATATCACGACATCGCCGTCGATCACCGGACATCCACCGCGGATCAGTGTGGGTTGCACGAACTCGTCGTTTTCGCCGCGCGCATAGGCCTCGGCCAGGCCGCTGCGCGCATCGGCCACGTCGAAGGCCGCCTCGCCATCGACGATCGCGCGCCAGGCGCGCTCGACGCGCTCCCAGCGCTGGTCGCGGTCCATGCCGTAGTAGCGGCCGCCGATGGTCGCAATGCGGGCTTCGGGCAGTCCGGCCAGGGCCGATTCGAGCGCCGCCAGGCTCGGCTCGGCACTGCGCGGCGGCGTGTCGCGGCCGTCGAGGAAGGCGTGCACCGCGATCCGCGGCGCCCCGTGCCGGCGGGCCGCTTCCAGCAAGGCCAGGAAGTGCGCCTCGTGGCTGTGCACGCCCCCCGGCGAGAGCAGGCCCATCAGGTGCAGCGTGCGTCCGGACGCGGACACGGCGCGGATGGCCGCGGACAGCGCGGGGTTGTCGTGGAAGCTGCCGTCGGCGATGGCGGCATCGATGCGGGTCAGGTCCTGGTAGACGATGCGGCCGGCGCCGAGGTTCATGTGGCCGACCTCGGAGTTGCCCATTTGCCCCTCGGGCAAGCCCACCGCCATGCCATCGGTGCGGATCAGCGTGTGCGGCCGCGAAGCCCACAGGCGCCGCCAGTTCGGGCATTGCGCGTTTGAGATCGCGTTGTCCGGCGCGGGCTCGGCGTGGCCCCAGCCGTCGAGGATCAGCAGCAGGATCGGTTTCGGTCGCATGGCGTATCGGGACGGGTCGATCCTCCGATGCTAACCCGGACCACGAGGGCACGAGGGCACGAGGGCACGAAGCTTCGGCACGCACCAAAGGCCGGCGCGTATAGGCCATCAGTTGGGGTCGCAATCTGCAACCTTTGTTCCCTTTGGCACATCCTTCACATGGCATGCCGCTTGCAAAGTCACTCCCGACTGCAGGCCGCATCCGCCGCAGCAGCCAAGGAGCATGTCATGGAACAGAACGCCTTCAACCCCTTCGAATCCCGCTTCGTCGACCGCCTGGTCAGCGCGCTCGCCGCGCCGCGCGGACACGAGGACGAGGCGCAGCGCCCCAGCGCCGCCGAGACCGCCGCCGCCTGGGCGCGGGCCTTCGCCGAGCGCGACGCCAGCTCGCGCCCGCAGTGACCCATCGAACCCAACCCAACACGGAGTAGCCCCGCCATGAATCGCCGCACGCTCGCTTTCACGATCGCCCTCAGCCTCACCGCCGCCGCGATGCCGCTCCTGGCCGGCACGGTGGTAGCCCCCGGTACCGGCAAGGGCACGGTCAACAAATCCCTCGAAGTCGAGCCCGGCACGGCGGTCAAGGATGTCGAGACCGTCAACGGCAGCATCGAGATCGGTGACGGCGGCCGCGCCGACGAGGTGTCCACCGTCAACGGCGGCATCCGCCTCGGCCGCGACGCCGCCGCGCAATCCATCGAGACCGTCAACGGCACCATCCGCGCCGGCGACGGCCTGGCGGTGGCCGAGGACATCGAGACCGTCAACGGCAGCATCGAACTCGGCACCGGCGCCGTGGTCGGCGGCTCGCTCGGCACCGTCAACGGCAGCATCCGCGCCAGCCAGGGCGAGGTGCGCGAAGACGTCGAGACCGTCAACGGCAAGCTCTTGCTGAGCGCGATGCGCATCGGCGGCGATGTCGAGCTGGTCAACGGCCGGGTCGAGCTGATGGACGCCTCGGTCGTTGCCGGCGACGTGCGTGTGCGCGAATCCAAGCGCTCGGGCGGCTGGTGGGGCAGCAAGCCGAAGCCACCGGTCGTCATCATCGGCGCCGGCAGCGAGGTGCGCGGACGCATCCTCATCGAGAACCCGGACACCAAGCTCTACATCCACGAGACGGCGCGCGTGGCGGCCGTGGAAGGCGCGACTGCGCAGCGCTTCCAGGCCGAGTCGCCGGAATGATCAAGGCCGGCTGAACGGGCAAGGAACCAATCCCGCCGACCCGGGTCTACGCTATCGAGGCGCAACACTCCGCTTCATGGCACGCGATCCCTGAGAGCACATGGATCCTCTTCGCACCGGGCCTTCGGGCCCGGTTTTTTTTTGCCTCTGGCAGGGGCGCCCTCGGGCGCGATCCGGGTGCCCCGCGAGCCCCTTTCGCGCGCAGAGCGCGCTCCTACACAGGTGAGACAAGGCCAAGCCCTGCCGTAGGAGCGCCCTTGGGCGCGATTGGCATTCCCGATACCCCGCACGGCGGAATCGCGGCTGCGCCGCGGTTCCGCGCTACAGATCCGCCATCCCCTCCGGCGTCCCGCCCGAGCCCACGCGCAACAGCTTCAGCGTGTTGGTGCCACCGAGCAAGCCGGTGTGGTCGCCCGTGGTCACGACCACGCGATCGCCGGTCGTCAGGCGCCCTTGCGCATGCAGCAACTCGACGGCGAGCCGGGTGGCATGGGTGACGCCACCGCCCTGCGGATCGAAGGCCACCGGGAACACGTCGCGATACAAGGCCATCTTCTGGCGCGCCATCTGGTGACGACTCATCGCGTAGATCGGAATCCGCGAGCGGAAGCGCGACAGCCACTGGGCGGTGGCGCCGGATTCGGTCAGCGCGACGATGGCGCGCACGCCTGCGCGATGGGCGAGCAACATCGCCGCCATCGCAATCGCCTGGTCGGTGCGATGCAGCTCGGTGGGCGCGTGGGCGGCGAACTCGCTGGACTCGAACTGGCGCTCGGCGGCCTCGCAGATGCTGCGCATCGCCGCCACCGCCTTGTCCGGATGACGACCGCTGGCAGTTTCCTGCGAGAGCATGACGGCATCGCTGCCGTCGAGCACCGCGTTGGCGACGTCGAGCACCTCGGCACGGGTCGGGATGGGCGAGTCGACCATCGACTGCAACATCTGCGTGGCCGTGATCACGACCCGGTGGCGGGCCAGTGACTCGCGGATGATGCGTTTCTGCAAACCGGGTAATTCGGCGTAGCCGATCTCGACACCGAGGTCACCTCGCGCGACCAGGATCGCGTCGGAGGCATCGATGATCTCGCCGAGGTTATCGAGCGCCTCGGCGCGTTCGATCTTGGCGACCAGCGCGGCCGACGATCCGGCGCCACGCAGCAGCGCGCGCGCCTGGTTCATGTCGGCGGCCGAGCGCGCGAAGGACACCGCGAGGTAATCGGCGTTCATGCGTGCGGCGAGTTCGATGTCGCGCCGGTCCTTGTCGCTCAGCGCGTCCACCGACAAGCCGCCACCGAGGCGGTTGATGCCCTTGCGGTCGGACAGGCGACCACCGACGGCGACCTCGGTGTGGATCTCCAGGCCCTCGATGCGCAGGACCTTGAGCGCCAGCATGCCGTCGTCGAGCAGCAGCGTGTCGCCCACCTGCACGTCCTGGTGCAGGCGCTTGTAGCTGACGCCGACGCGCAGCGCCGTGCCCGCTGGCGGCTGGTCGGCGCAATCGAGCACGAAGGGCTGTCCGGGTTCGAGCACGACCGGGCCCTCGGCGAAGCGCTCGATACGGATCTTCGGTCCTTGCAGGTCGGCAAGGACGGCTACCTCGACTCCCAGCGCGGCGGCGGTGCGCCGCAAGTCCTCGGCACGCCGGAGTTGGTCCTCGGCCGTGCCGTGCGACATGTTGAGGCGCACGACATCGGCGCCGGCCTCCAGGATGCGCGCCAGCATGCCCGGCGCATCGGTGGCCGGGCCCAGCGTCGCGATGATCTTGGTCCTGCGTTGTTGCGACATCGCACGCCCCTCCGCGTGGCTGGTGAACAGTGGACTCTAGCGGCAGCCGGGGGCCGCCGTGTGGCCGCCCCATGACGCATTCGATTGCATCAGCCGGCGGCGCGGGCGCGCAGCGCCGCCACCGCGGGCAGCTCCTTGCCCTCGAGGAACTCGAGGAAGGCGCCACCACCGGTGGAGATGTAGCCGATGCGGTCGGCTACGTCGTACTGGTCGATCGCCGCCAGCGTGTCACCACCGCCGGCGATCGAAAAGGCCTCCGAGGCCGCGATCGCTTCGGCGATGGCGCGCGTACCCTCGCCGAAAGCCGGGAATTCGAAGACCCCGACCGGGCCGTTCCAGACCACGCTGCCGGCCTTGGCGATCAGCCCGGCATAGGCAGCGCGCGTCTCGGGACCGATGTCGAGGATCAGCTCGCCTTCGGCGACCTCGCCGACCGGCTTGACGGTGGCCGGCGCATCCGCCGCGAAGCGCGGCGCCACGACCACATCACTGGGCAGCGGGATGCTGGCGCCGCGGGCGGCCGCCTTGGCGACGATCGCGCGCGCCGCCTCGAGCAGGTCCGGCTCGTGTAGCGAGGCACCCACCGGATGGCCGGCCGCGGCGATGAAGGTGTTGGCGATGCCGCCGCCGACGATCAATTGGTCGACCTTGTCGATCAGGTTGCCGAGCAGTTCCAGCTTCGTGGACACCTTCGAGCCGGCGACGATCGCGAGCAGCGGGCGCTTCGGGTGCTCGAGCGCCTTCGCCAGCACATCGAGCTCGGCAGCCAGCAGCGGGCCGGCGCAGGCGACCGGCGCGAAACGAGCCACACCGTGGGTCGAAGCCTGCGCGCGGTGGGCGGTGCCGAAGGCGTCCATCACGTAGACATCGCAGAGCGCCGCCATGCGCTGCGAGAGTGCCGGGTCGTCCTTCTCCTC
>JANJUH010000421.1 GCA_024710675.1 Lysobacterales bacterium | reverse complement strand
GTAGGGCGGCAGCGGCACGTTGACCATGTTGAAGGCCAGCGGGTCGACGCCCGAGGAGGGATACAGCGGGTGCTGGAAGGTCGAAACCATCAGCACGCGCTCATCGCCGGCAAGGATCTGCTCGGTGCCGTTGCCGTGGTGGACGTCGAAATCGACCAGCGCCACGCGCGCGAGACCGTGCTCCTCGAGCGCGTGCAGCACGCCGACCGCGGCGTTGTTGTAAAAGCAGAAACCCATTGCCTGCCCACGCGTGGCGTGATGGCCGGGCGGCCGCACCGCGCAGAAGGCGCGCTCGAACTCGCCGGCCATCACCCCGTCGACCGCCCGCACCACCGCACCGGCCGCCAGCCGCGCAGCCCGCAGCGTGTGCGGGTTCATCCAGGTGTCGGGGTCGACATGGACGTAACCAGATGCCGGAACTGCGGCCTCGATCTCGGCCAGATGCAGCGCATCGTGGGCATGCGCCAGATGCTCGCGGCGAACTTCCGGCGCCTCGACGTGGCGCAGCCAGTCAAGCAGGCCAGCGGCCGCCAGTCGGTCTTCGATCGCACGCAGGCGCGCCGGGCATTCCGGATGGTGCGCGCCCATCTCGTGGCGCAGGCAATCGGGGTGGCTGATGTAGGCGAGCGTCATGCGAGGCGGGACCGGGCAGGCGTGAACACAGGTCGAGGATACGCCGGGGAGCACGGCCCAGAGTACGGGTTGGGAGGTCACGGGAGCCCGGGCGGCCATGCCGGCAGGTCGCGCGGCCGATGCTAAGCTCGGGACTTTGCCGCCATGAGGACGCCGCATGCCCACGACCAGCAAGGACCGCCTGGTGGTCCGCAATGCCCGCGCCTCCGACATCGGGTCGATCGTGGCCCTGTCGGCCAGGGTCTACGGGGAGGACTGGTGCTACAGCGAAGCCATGGTTCGCGGGCAGCTCAGCAATTTCCCGGAGGGACAGTTTGTCGCGGAGTACGGCGGCCAGATCGTCGGCTACTGCGCCACCTTCCTGATCGATGGCGAACTGGCTCTGGGAGCGCACACGTGGCGCGAAATCACCGGCGCCGGCTTTGCCTCGCGCCACGATCCCGAAGGCGACTGGCTCTACGGGATGGAAGTCTGCGTGGATCCTTCCTTTCGTGGCCTGCGCATCGGTCGTCGGCTCTACGACCGCCGCAAGCGCCTGTGCCGGAAGCTCAAGTGCAAGGGCATCGTGTTCGGCGGACGGCTGCCAGGCTATGCCCGGCGCAGCAAGCAGTATCCCGATGCCAGTGAATATGCGCGGGCGGTGCAGAGCGGTCGCCTGCGCGACCCCACGCTGGGCTTCCAGTTGCGCAACGGCTTCGAATTGCTCGGGGTGCTGCGCAACTACCTGCCCTCGGATCGCGAATCCGGCGGCAACGCCGCGCACCTGTGCTGGCGCAATCCCGACTATGCCGATCACCCGGTCATCGCCGCGGCACGCCATCGCGGCGATTTCCGCAAGGTCGTGCGGGTGGCGACAGTGAACTACGGGCAGCGCCGGGTGGCCAGTTTCGAGGAGTTCGCCCGCCAGATCGAGTTCTTCGTCGATGTGGTGGCCGACTACGAGGCCGACTTCCTGTTGTTGCCGGAGCTGATCACGCTGCAACTGCTGTCGATCGCCAACTCGCCCCTGCCGCCAGCACAGGCCATCGCCACGCTCACCCAGTACACGCAACCCTTCGTGGACCTGATCAGCCAGCTCGCCATACGCTACAACGTCAACATCATCGCCGGATCCCATCCGACCGAACGCCATGACGGCGACATTCACAACGTCTGTTTCGTCTGCCTCAGGGACGGCCGGGTGCTGGAACAGGAAAAGCTGCACATCACGCCCAACGAGCGACGCTGGTGGGGCATCAAGGGGGGCGACACCGCCCACGCCATCGAGACCGACTGCGGCCCCATCGGCGTGATGATCTGCTACGACTCGGAGTTCCCGGAGCTGGCCCGGCACCTGATCGACCAGGGCGCGCTGATGCTTTTCGTCCCCTTCTGCACGGACACCCGCGAGGGCTACCTCAGGGTGCGCTACTCGTGCGCGGCGCGGGCCATCGAGAACCAGTGCTTCATGGTGCTGTCGGGCAATGTCGGCAACCTGCCGGGCGTGCACAACTTCGATATCCAGTACGCGCAGAGCTGCATCCTCACGCCCTGCGATTTTCCCTTCGCGCGCGACGGGATTGCGGCAGATACCACCCCCAACACGGAAATGGTCGCCTTTGCCGACCTGCACCTCGACCAGTTGATCCAGGCACGCAACAGCGGCACGGTGCTGAACCTGCGCGACCGACGCCATGACCTTTACCAATGCCTGTGGTCGCCGCGTGGCAAGCCCGGCCTGAGCGATTGAGGCGGCGACCGCCAGCGGAAGCCGCCTGAGCCCGGCCTAGCGAAGGCCAGCGGCGTTTCTTCCCTTGCCGCCCCCCGGGTGACACCGTATGTTACGGGCCCGAACCGGTTCAGCTTGCGCTCAGTCGCCGAGGACCCAAACCCCTGCGCCCGCCCGCCCTGAACCACCCGCCACCGTTCCCCACGATGCGTCGCCCGACCTCTGGTCATCGCGCATGAAGTGGACTGCAAGCAGAGGAAAGGCAAGCATGATCTTCTGGCGCGTAAAACCGCTCGACCAGATTCTCGAGACGGCGCAGAAAAAGGCCCTGAAGCGCCAGCTCGGCGCGCTCCAGCTCACCTTGCTGGGCATCGGCGCGATCATCGGCACCGGCATCTTCGTGCTGTCCGCGGTGGCCGCCAACGCGGCCGGCCCGGGCATGATGATCTCCTTCGTGATCGCCGCCACCGTCTGCGGCCTGGCCGCCCTTTGCTACGCCGAACTGGCCTCGATGGTGCCGGTCTCCGGCAGTGCCTACACCTATTCCTACGCCGTGCTCGGCGAACTGGTGGCCTGGGTCGTCGGTTGGGCGCTGATCCTCGAATACGCGGTCGCGGCCAGCGCCGTGTCGGTCGGCTGGTCGGGCTACATGGTCGGCCTGCTCAACAGTTGGGGGCTGAACGTGCCGCACGCTCTGGCCGCAGGGCCCTTCGACCCCAATCCGGGCATCGTCAACCTGCCGGCCTTGCTGATCGCACTGCTGATCACCGGTCTGTTGCTGCTCGGCACCACCAAGAGCGCGGCCTTCAATGCCGTGCTGGTGGCGATCAAGGTGACGGCGCTCACCGCCTTCATCGCGATCGCGCTGCCGGAATCGAACCCGCAGAACTACGAGCCCTTCATGCCCACCGGCTTCAGCGGTGTGTTCATGGCGGCAGCGACGATCTTCTTCGCCTACGTCGGCTTCGATGCCGTGTCCACGGCCGCCGAGGAAACCAAGGATCCGCAGCGCAACATGCCGATCGGCATCATCGGTTCGCTGGCGATCTGCACGATCTTCTACCTGCTGGTCGCCGCCGCGATGATCGGCTCGGTCGGCGCTCAGCCGGGCGGCGGCCTGTCACAATCCGCCGAGCCGCTGGCCTACGTGATGCGCTCGATCGGCTGGCCGATTGCCGGCGACCTGATCGCGACCGCAGCGATCCTTGCCCTGCCCTCGGTCATCCTGATGATGCTCTACGGCCAGACCCGCATCTTCTTCGTGATGAGCCGCGACGGACTGTTGCCCGGCGTCTTTTCGAAGATCCATCCGCGCTGGCACACGCCGCACGTAGTGACCATCGTCACCGGCCTGTTCGTCTCGCTGTTCGCGGCCTTGTTCCCGGTCGGCAAGCTGGCCGACATCTCGAACTCGGGCACTCTGTTTGCATTCTTCCTGGTGTCGCTGGCGGTGCTCGTGCTGCGCAAGACCCAGCCCGAGCGTTATCGCCCCTTCCGCACGCCGGCGGTGATGATCATCTGCCCGTTGGCAATGGCCGGCTGCGCCTTCCTGTTCTTCAACCTGTCGGGCTACACCGAACTGATGTTCCTGGCCTGGGCCGGCATCGGCCTGCTGGTGTACTACGCCTACGGCTACCGTCGCAGCCACCTCGCCAACGGGACGACCGGCTGAGCCTGTATCAATGGCACCCCTGGGTCACGGCAGCGCCGTGGCCCAGGGATGCCAGTCGAATCCAGCGCGTCCTTCGCGCGCAGAGCGCGCCCCTGCAGGTGCGGCAGAACCCGACCCTTCGTGTGTAGGAGCGCCCTCGGGCGCGATGGGGGCTTGCCGCCAGGTCTTTCGCGCGCAGAGCGCGCTCCCACGGGGTGCGGCAGAACCCGACCCTT
>JANJUH010000390.1 GCA_024710675.1 Lysobacterales bacterium | reverse complement strand
TCCACGCACGCGTCCCCCCAGGCAGACCGGGCCGCGGCGCAGCAGTTCGGCGACGCCCGGATGGTCAGGATCATCGGTGCCGTAGATCGCAAGCGCTTCGGCCTGCCGGTCCGGCCGGTGGATCGAAGCGACATCGAGCAGCGCCAGCGCCACACCCTCGCCATCGCGCAGGGCGAGCGTGGTGCCTGGGCTCAGCGATTCAGCGAAGGGTTCGGAAACGTCGAGCGCGACCGGAATCGGCCACAGGCGGCCGTCGGCCAGGCGCATGTGCTCGCACACCGAGCTGTGGTCGGCGGCACCGAGGAAGCCGGTCAGTGGTGCGAACGCGCCGACCAGCAGCAACTCGAGGTCGCAGAGCTGGCGGGCGCTGAGCGTGCAGCCAGGCAGCGCCGCGGCTTCGCGGGCGAGGCGCATGGCCTCGGCGGAAGGCAGCATCAGGTCGAAGGGCGCGTCGAGAATCAAGCTGGCGGGCCACACGATGGAGACGCCCGTCTTATAGGCCTTTCCGGCGCGTTCACGGCACGTAGCGGACGCATCCCTAGACTGTGAACATGAAGCTCGCTGCCATCACCCTCGATCTCGACGACACGCTGTGGCCGATCATGCCGGTCATGGACCGTGCCGAGCAGGCGCTGCAGGAATGGCTCGAAGTCCGTTGCCCGGAGGTCGCGCAGGCGCTGCCGGTGCCGAAGATGCGCGCGCTGCGCGACCAGGTCTTTGCCGAGCACCCCGAACTGGGTCATGACTTCACCGCCCTGCGCAAGCTCTGCCTGCGCGCCGCCTTGTTGCCCCATGGCTATGGCGAGCGCGAGGTCGAGGAAGGCTTCGAGGTCTTCTACGCGGCGCGCAACCGGGTCGAGTTGTATCCGGAGGTCGGCAACGCCCTCGAACGCCTCGCCCGTCGCGCACCGCTGGTGTCGCTGAGCAATGGCAACGCCTGCCTGGTGCGCATCGGGCTGAGCGGTCACTTCAGGGGACAGGTCACCGCGCGGGCCCACGGCGCCGCCAAGCCGGCAGCCTCGATCTTCCACGCCGCCTGCGCGATCGCCGGTGCCGAACCGGCCCGCACCCTGCACGTCGGCGACCATCCCGAGCAGGACGTCACCGGCGCGCTGAACGCGGGCCTCGCTGCCGCCTGGATCGATCGCGAAGGCCAGGGCTGGCAACTGCCCTCGCCGCCGCCACGGACCTTCGCCTGCCTGGCGGGGCTGGCGGAGTACGTCGAGGGGCTTTGAGTCCCTGCGACACGCCCACGCCGGGAGCCGCAGGAGCGCCCTTGGGCGCGATGGCGCTCGCGGCAGGACCTTTCGCGTAGGAGCGCCCTTGGGCGCGATGGGACTTGCGGCACGCTCGATCGCGCGCAGAGCGCGCTCCTACAACAGGAGCGCAATCACCGGCGTGCCTGTCGTTCCGCGAGCACCACCCTGGCCACCTCATCGACCTCCACCGGCTTCGCCAGGTAGACCGCGATACCCGCCGACGCGGCTGCGGCGCGATCTTCTGGCGTGGTGCGGCCGGAGATCGCGATCAGCGGCGGCGGTGTGGGGCCAGCGCGGATGACGCGGGCCAGTTCCAGGCCGCTCATGCCGGGCAGGTCGATGTCGAGCAGCACCGCGTCGGCCGATTGGCGTGACAGGGCCGCCAGTGCGGTCAGTGCATCGCCGGCGTGGGTGACCTCGGCGCCGAGCGCGCGCAAGGCGGTGGCCAGTGCCTCGGCGCCGATGGCATCGTCCTCGACCAGCAGCAGCTGCACGTCATCGAGCCGCGCCACGCTGCGATCGTCAGCGGGCCGCGTCGTTTCCGCCGGCAGGCTCGCCGCCGCCAGCACCAGCGTGAACTCGGCGCCGCCCCCGGGAGCTGGCGCGGCTCGGAGTTCACCCCGCATGCGCTCGGCCAGACCGCGACTGATCGCGAGCCCGAGCCCCACGCCCGGTGCGTGGCGCGCGTTCGACAGTCGCTCGTAGGGCTGGAACAGGCGTTCGAGATCGGCCGCGGTCAGGCCCGGGCCGCTGTCGCGCACGCGCAGGGCAATCCGCTCCGGGGCCGTCTCCACGTGATCGGCCCGCACGATGACGCCACCGCTTTGCGTGTACTTGATCGCGTTGCCGACGAGGTTGTCGGCGATCTGCAGCAGCCGCGACGGATCGGCCAGCACCACCAGCTCGTCGGGCACCTCGCGCGCGAAATCCAAGCCTTTGCCATGCGCAGCCATGGCGTGTCGCGCCAGACAGGTCTCGAGCAGCCCGGCCAGCCGCACTGGCTGCATCGAGAGCTCGCCGCGTCCCGCCTCGAGCCGGCTCCAGTCGGTCAGATCGTCCATCAGCCGCGCGAGTTGCCGGCCGGCATCCTGCAGCAAGCCCACCTGCCGAAGCGCTTCCGGCGGCAGCGGGCCATCGGCCACCAGGCGCGCCATGCCGAGCATGCCGTTCAGCGGGTTGCGGACCTCGTGTCCGACTTCGGCGATCAAGGCGCGCGCGGCATCCGCCAGACGACCGTTCCACTCGGCCTGCCGGCGCGCCTCCGCCAGTGCCTCTGCTGCCCGCCGACGCCGTCGCCGGGCAGCCTCGATGAGTGCCAGCAGGATCAGGGCCGAAATGGCGTATGCCAGGTAGCCCTGCTCGCTGCGCCACCACGGCGCCGCCACCAGCACATCCAGTCCGAGAACACTGCCCGCCGCCAGTCCGTGGCCATCCCAGGCGCGCACCTCGATGCGATGCCGGCCGGGTGGCAGGCTGCCGAAGACGCGCTCCGGCGAGGCCACCGGTGCGGGCCAGTCCTCGCCCTCGCGATCGAGGCGGAAGGCGAAGCGCTGGGCATGCGCGCGTTCCAGGCGATCAAGCCGCACGGCCAGGGTGAGACCGGTCTCGGTGGCGCCGACCCGCGCGAGCCCGGCGGTCTCGAGCATGCGTTCGCCAGCGACGCCCTCGACACTGACCCTCTCGAAGCGCAGCCGTGGCGGCGCCGGCAGCGGGTCGGGCAGGCGCGTGTCGACACGCACCAGCCCGCGTTCGCTGCCCAGCCAGAGCACGCCATCGTCGACTAGGAAGGGACGATCGCTGAACTCGGTCGCGACCAGCCCGTCACGCTCATCCCAATGGGTGCTCGTGCCGTCGACCAGGCGATGCCGCAGCAGGCCCTGGGTGCCGGCCAACCACAGCGAACCGTCGACCAGCACCATGCCACCGGTCGATTGCAGGGCGGCGAGACGCAGGGGCGCGCTTGACTCGTCGCGGAAGAGCGCGCCGCGCCAGCGGTAGCGCACGAGCTGGCCATCGACGAAGGCGTAGACCACATCGTCGGCTGCAACCACGAAGGCCTCGACCGCGCTCCCCGCCAGCAGCACACGCAGGCACTCGCAGGTCTCGTCGAAGCGATAAAGGCCGCGATCGGATGCAATCCACGGTGAACCATCGGGCCCTGCGCCGAGCATTTGAACCTCAGTACCGGCAAAGCGCTCAGCCGAGAATGGAAAGTCCGTCACCGCCAGGCTGGCCGGCTCGATCCGGTACACCCCGCTGCCCATCGCCGCCGCCCACAGGGCACCGTCGGCGGCCAGCCACAGCAGGTCGATGCTCTCTCCATCCAAGCCGGCAGCGGCCTGCGCAGCCAGCGGCTCACCGGCCGGATCGAGGATCCATCGATGGAGTCCGTGGCGGGTCCCGACCCAGAGTCGATGATCCGAATCGAAAGCGAGCGCGAACACCCGCCGCGACGCCGGTCCGCCCCCTGGCCAGGCCACCGGGGCGATCAGGCCACTGGCTGGGTCCAGCCGATGCACGCCGCCGTTCATCGTCCCGATCCAGAGGCGACCGCGACCGTCCAGGGCCAGACCGCGAACACGCGCATCGTTCAAGCCCTGGCCCGGCTGCCAGGACCGGAAGCGCTCGGCGGAGAGTGGCAGGTAAAGCAGGCCGCCGCCAAAACTGCCGAGCCAGCGTCCGCCCTCGCGGTCTTCGAGGCCCATCGAGAAATGCTCGGCCGGCAATCCCCCGACAGCGCCCGCCACATGCCCCACGCGCAGCGCCTGCCCATCCGGATCGATCAGCAGTTCGCCATGCCCACCGAGCCAGAGGCCGCGGCGCCCGCCCAGCACCACGCGCAAGGCACCGGATTGCACAGGCCCGACGACCTCGGCGCAGCGCGGCAGCATCTTGGCGTCGACCCGGCAGAGTTCGCCCGTTCGAGTGGTGTAGGCGAGCGCGCCATCGACGAGGCCCAGGCCGATGACCTCCTGCGCTCCCGGCAGCGCCCGGTAGCGTGCCGTGGCCGGATCGAAAACGCCGAGGCGGCGCTCGAAGTCGAGCACCCACAGCAGGCCCTGTGCGCCAGCGATCACGTCGATCAGGTGCATGCCCGGCAGGCCGGTCTCGACGCCGTGCCGAGCCAGCCAATGGCCATCGCCATCGAGCTCGATCAGACCGGTCCCGTATCCGGCCACCCAGACCCGGCCCGGCGTCGAGCTGATCGACCACAATTCGACTGCGGCTTCCGCTGCCAGGCCCGGCAGGGCGACCGCCACGAAGTACTCGCCGCCACGCTCCAGCCGTGACAAGCGCGCACCCTGGCTCGCCACCCACAGGCGGCCTCGCGCATCGACATGCAAAGCGTCGACCGAACCCGAGGGCAGTGAACCGGGCAACTCCGGGTGGGGCAGGAAGCGCTGCATCCGGTGACCGTCATGACGGGCCAGGCCGAAGGCGGTCCCGACCCAGAGACGACCGTCCTCATCCTGCGCCAGGGCATGCACCTGTCGGGACGGCAGACCCTCGGCGGTACCGTAAGTCCTGAACACCGGCGCCGCCGGCGGTGCCGATGCGAACGCCAGCGCTTGCCAAGCCAGGCACAGCGCCGCGAACATCCGGGGCAGAGGCGCCTCCGGACGGCGCTGACCGCTGACCATGTCGGAAACTCCGCCCACTGCCCGCATCCGCTGGCTGATCGCGACGCTGATCGTGATGGTAGCGCTGGGCCTGCTGGTTTCGCTCGTCTACGCGACCGACGCCGTGTTGTCGATCATCGAGCGACTGGAGCGGCTGCCGACCTGGTACAGCGTGGGCGCACTCGCATTGACGCTGATGATCGGCACCGGCGCCGGCTGGGCGATCTGGCGTGTGCTGCGGCCCCGGCGTGCGCCACGCGAGCAGGCGCTGCCCGCGCCCGCCGATCGCGCGCAGGTCGATCAGCGGCTGGCTGCGATCAGCGCGGAAGCCGACGCCACGCGCCTGTCCGGCGAAATCGCCGAACTCGATCGCCGCCAGCGCTCTGGCACGCTGTACCTGGCGCTGTTCGGCGAGGTCTCGGCCGGCAAGAGCAGCCTGGTGCGCGCGCTGCTGCCCGGATCGGAGGTGCGTGTCGATGTGCGCGCCGGCACCACGCGCGCAGTGCGCCACCACGAGGGTCGTGACGACGAGGGCCAGTCGTACGCTCTGGCGGACGTACCCGGCTTCGGCGAATGGGGTGGTGCCGAGCGTGCCGGGGCTGCCCGTTCCGAAGCGCTGCGCGCGCACGCGGTGCTCTATGTGATCGACAGCGACCTCACGGCCAGCCAGATGGAGGAAATCGAGTGGCTGCGCGCCTTCGGCAAGCCGCTGCTGCTGGTGCTGAACAAGTCCGACCGCTACGACAATGCCGAGCGAGCGGCGCTCGCCGCACGCCTGCGCGAGCGCACCAAACTGGCGCCGATCGTGGTCTGCGCCGGTGGCCGCGAGCGCGTCGAGCTGATCGCCGCCGACGGCAGCCGCGGCGAGCGCGAAGTCGAACGCCGGCCCGAGGTCGGCGAACTGCGCGCCGCACTGCAGCGACTGGTCGCGAGCGGTGCTGGCAAGCTCGAACCGGCCCGCGAGCGCGCGGTGCTGCAGGCGGTGACGCTCGAGATCGACGCGATCGAGCAACAACGCAGACAGCGTGAGGCCGAGGCACTGGTCCGCGAGTACGCGCGCAAGGCCGCGCTCGGCGCGCTCGCGGCCGTCGCTCCCGGGACCGACCTCGTCATCCAGGGCGTGCTGGCGACGCGCCTCGTGAGTGAACTGGCGCGCCTGTACGACACGCCGGTGCGGTCGATCGACCTCGATGACTTCGTGACCCTGGCCGGCGGGCGCCTGCGCGGCAGCAGCGCGCTGGTGCTGGCGATCGCCGGCAACGCGCTGAAGGCCTTCCCGGGCCTGGGCACGGTCGGCGGCGGTCTGGTCCATGCGGTGGCCTATGCGCTGATCTTCGACAGCCTCGGGCGCGCGGTGGCGGAGACGCTGGCGAAGGAGCGGCGCTTCGATCGCGAGCGTGTCCTCGAACGCTTCGAAGGCACGCTCGGCGATCGCTCCATGCTCGCCGAGCTCGCGCCCACGATGGCGCGCATCGCGCTCGAAGCACGCAAGGCGGGCAAGGAGCTGGCCGGGCCATGAGAACGATGGCTCCCAACTGGAGGATCTTGCGATCTGTTGTTGCTTGCGTGCTCAGCGTTGGAGGGCACGAGGGCACGAGGGCGATGGCCCACGGCAGCATGCGGCCGACTTGCCCCCTCTCCCCAACCCCTCTCCCACGAGGGGAGAGGGGCTTTCAAC
>JANJUH010000384.1 GCA_024710675.1 Lysobacterales bacterium | reverse complement strand
GTGCACGCCCGAGGGATCCGCCAGCGCTACCACGCGGTCAACTTCGCGCACGACGCCGATACGGGCACCGCTGGCGGCCTCGAAGAGATCACGTTCATCGCCGACACGGCGGTATTGGGTGCTCTTGCCCGCCATCGTCAGCACCAGTGCATCGGCCGTCACCGGCGCCACTGTCGCTGTCGAGCCCATCCCCATCACCGCCGCGAAACTCGAAAACACGCGACGGTTCTGCAAGTAGGTGCCCGCCAGCTCGGACATGGCGCCCGGATCGGCAGGCTCGACGGCCAGCTCGGCCTCCGGATGGCTTTCCCGAAAGTGATCGACGATCAGTTCGGGCAACTGGTTCACCGACACCCGGGTCTGCCGGCTGTTCTGCGAGACGTAGACGCCGAGACCCAGTTCCGGCACCAGGATCATGTTGGTGTAGAAGGCTGCCGTCGCCCCGCCGTGGCCGAGCAGGCGCAGCCCTCGGTAGCTCCGGTCCTGGAAGCCGTGCGCCACGTCCGCGGCGCCCGCGCGGTCGCCGTAGGCGCGCGTCCACATCCGCGCATGGGTCTCGGCACTCAGTAGCCGCACACCCTCGAGTTCACCAGCGTTCAAGTGAAAGCGCATCCAGCGCGCCATGTCGGTGGCGGTGGAGGCGATACCCCCGGAAGGCCAGTAGGCGCCGATCTGCATGTAGTCCTGCGATGCCAGTGCGCCCTTGCCGTCCTGGTAGCCGCTGGCGATCCTGGCCCGCGTGGCCTCGTCCAGCTTCGAGGGCGCCACGAAGGTGGTCGACTGCATTCCGAGCGGACCGAGGATCTCGTTTCGCAGGAAATCACCGTAGTCCATCCCACTGACATCGGCCACCACCTGCGCCGCCAATGCGGCGCCCCAGTTCGAGTAAGAGGTCCGCGCACCTGGCGGGAAGACGCGAGCGGGCTGTTGATCGGACAACAACTCCGCCAGCGGACGTGGGTCGTCATCGCCGACAGCGAACAGGCGCATGCTGTCCTCAAAGCCGGCGCGGTGATGCATCAAATGGCGCATCGACACCGGCGCATCGAAGGCCTCGGCTACCTTCACACCCCTCAGGTAGGTGTTGACGTCGGCATCGAGATCGAGCTGTCCACGCTCGACCAGCATCATCACGGCAGTCCAGACAAAGGTCTTCGATACCGATCCGATCCGGAACAGCGTGTCGTCGGCAACCACCGGCGTTCCGGTCGCGATATCCGCGAGGCCATAGCCACGCGCCAACATCAGTTGATCGTGCCGCACCACTGCCACGCTCAGCGCCGGCAAGCCGTGTTCCTGGCGCAGGCTGGCAACGATGCCGTCGACATATTGTTCGAGCGCATCGACCCCGGCAGGCCGGATCGCATCGGGCGGCAGGACGTCATCAGCGATCACCGCGATTCCACCGGCTGGCGGTGGGGCGGCCGAGGGAGACTCAGTCGACGGCGCTTGCGCGGCCAGGGGAAGGTGAATCCAGGCGCAGAGCGCCATCACCGCCAGCATCGGCAATCGCTTGGGCATGAAAAACTCCAGCACCGAGGGAAACAGCCCGACCCTACAACGGGTCGCCGCTCATACCCAGTGCCGCGTGCTCCCGGACTGCCTGGGACGGGCTCGCAAGGGCTTCGCAGGCCCTCCGGCCTGGTGCAGTGCCGGAGTGGCCTGCCTGCTGCCCGGTCAGCCTTTCAGGTGCCTGCCCAGCAACCTCTCCCAACTGCGGCTCTTCTGCTGGTACTCGGCGGGGCAGCGCACCGCCCTTGACTCCGGAAGCACGTCATCAGAGACCATGGCCCTGAAATGCTCGGGATTGCTGCCGTAGAGGATGCACATGATGTTGTACATGCGCTGCGCACTGAGCGAGTGCTCGCCATGAAAGGCAATCCCGCCTCTCTCGAAGTCTGCTTCCGCCAGGGCCGCGAAGCTTTCCACGATCGAAAACACCGCATCCTGACCTTCGCTGTCGAACTGGAGCGCCACCAGCGCCGCCAGATCATCGACCGCGTCCTCCTCCCTTCCGGTAATCGGGATATCGAGGTTGTGCACCAGAGCGTGGCCAATTTCATGCAGCATGATGAAGGCAGTCGAGCCCAGGATGGCCTCTGCGCTGGAGGCCTGGTCCAGGCCACTGCCCTCGAAATGCTCGGCGAAGGCCTGGACCAGCTCGTAGCACATGGAAATGCTCCGGCTATCCGGAATGTAGAACGCATTCGCCTGTCCGCAGCTTTCGAACACGACCGGGATGTCGTTCGGCAGCGACAGGACCCGATTGATCTCGGCGATCAACTCCGGGAGATCCGCGTTCTGCTTCAATGCTTCGGCTACTTCATTCTGATTGGGTTTGGCCGGGGAATTGAACGCCAGCTTGAAGTCGCCACCATCCGGCGCCTTGTCGGAAGCGTGGGATGGGCCGGAGAAGGCAGTTGCCGCGAACAAGCACAGGCCGGCAAGCGACATCGACAGGGCTTTGATTTTCATCGACAAATTCCTTCGAGAAAGCAGCAGATCCAAACCGGGCGGCGAGATTGCGAAAGCCGTCCCGAGCCTCCGGAGCATCGGCCAGCAACACTTGCCGGTCTGCAGATCGCGCAGAAGATACAATGATTCATGAATTTTGCGGGATGCTTGCTCGCCCAAAGCTTTAAGGCGGCGTGCCCTCGGACCGGACCGGGAAGTCTGCCGCCCGCAGGAGCGGCGCTTCCAAGCCCGCCCTGCTCGGCGCCCCCCCTGCCCTGAAAGAGCGCCAGCGCAGGCGGTTGCCGCGTGGCTCAGTCTAGCGAGGGAAAGGACTCTCCGAGCCCGATCAGGACCAGGTCGCTGCCCGCGGGCCCAATGAGCTGCAGCCCGATCGGCCTACCGTCGGCGGCTGGTTCGATGGGGACCGTAAGCGCCGGTACGCCCGCGAAGTTGGCGAGCGCGGTCAGGTCGGCAGTCGTCACGGGCTCCGGTGTGCCCACCGGGAATGGCAGCTTGGGCGTCGTCGGCAGCAGCAGCACATCGATCTGCCGGAACAGTTGCCGCGTCAGCAGCGTGGCGCGATCGAGCCAGGCTTGGGCGGCGGCGAGTTCGACAGCAGTGCGGGCCGCGCCCCAGTCGAGC
>JANJUH010000368.1 GCA_024710675.1 Lysobacterales bacterium | reverse complement strand
GATGCGGCTGACGCCGATGCCGTAGCAGCCCATGTACATGGTGCGCGCCTTGCCGTTCTCGTCGAGGACCGTGGCGCCCATCGCCTCGGCGTACTTCTGGCCGAGCTGGAAGACATGGCCTACCTCGATGCCGCGCGCGATCGACCAGGTGCCGGCCCCGTTCGGCGCCGCCTCGCCCTCGACGACATTGCGCACGTCGGCGATCAGATCCGGCTCGGGCAAATCGCGCCCCCAGTTGACGCCGCGCCTGTGGTAGCCGGCGCGGTTGGCGCCGACGACGAAGTCGGCCCTGGCCGCAACGCTGCGGTCGGCGACGACGGTGATCGCTTTCGCTGGCTTGACCGGGCCGATGAAGCCGGCCGGACCACCCAGGTGCTCGATGATCTCGGCATCGGTCGCCAGGCGGTACTCGCCGAGGCCGGCGATCTTGGCGAGCTTGATCTCGTTGACCATGTGATCGCCGCGCACCAGCACCAGAACGAAGCCCTGCTCGCCGACCACGGCGTAGGACTTCACGGTGCGCTCCAGCGGCAGGCCGAGCAGCGCCGCAACCTCCTCGCAGGTCTTCTGCGTCGGCGTTTCGACATCGACCATGGCCTCGGCCGGCGCCGGACGCGCGTGGGCGGGCGCAGCGGCCTCGGCGAGTTCGACATTGGCGGCGTAGCTGCCCTCGCTGGTGAAGGCGATCGCGTCCTCGCCGGAATCGGCAAGCACGTGGAACTCGTGCGAACCCGAGCCGCCGATCGCGCCGGTGTCGGCGGCGACCGCACGGAACTTCAGGCCGAGGCGCGTGAAGATCCGCGTGTAGGTGTCATACATGTTGCGGTACTCGCGCTCCATGCATTCGGGCGTCAGGTGGAAGGAATAGGCGTCCTTCATCAGGAACTCGCGCGCGCGCATCACGCCGAAGCGCGGGCGGATCTCGTCGCGGAACTTGGTCTGGATCTGATAGAAGTTGATCGGCAGCTGCTTGTACGAGCGCAGCTCGTTGCGCGCGAAGTCGGTGATGACCTCCTCGTGCGTCGGCCCGTAGCAGAACTCGCCGTCCTTGCGATCGCGGATCTTCAGCAGCTGCCCGCCGAACTTCGCCCAGCGCTGGGTCTCCTCCCACAGTTCCTTCGGCTGGATCGAGGGCATCAACACTTCCAGCGCACCGGCGCGGTCCATCTCCTCGCGGACGATGGCCTCGACCTTGCGCAGCACCTTCAGTCCCAGTGGCGTCCAGGTGTAGATGCCGGCAGCGAGCTTGCGGATCATGCCCGCACGCAGCATCAGCTGTTGGCTGACGACATCGGCGTCAGCCGGGGTTTCCTTGACCGTGGCGAGGTGGAAGCGGGACAGGCGCATCGTTGGGATTTCCCGGAAGCGAAAGCCCGCGATTGTAGCCCGCCGGCGCCGAGCTCAGCGGCGCAGCAGCGCCTCTATTCCTTCGACTTCTTCAGCCCCGCGTACAGCATCACGCCGCCCATGACGATCATGAAGCCGATGACACCGATGGCAAACTGGCCTTCGGTGCTGGTCAGCAATTCCTGCAGGATCCGCATGGCCGCAACTCTCCTTGGCGATCAGCCGTGTGCAAGGGCTGACAGCCTAGGCACGCTCGAGGGCCCGGCGCTTGCGCTCGATCAAATTCGAGGACTGCCGGTCACCAGGGACGAATGCGATCCTCGGCCGTCGCCAGCCCGTTCTCGCCGGGGGAGCAGTCGAAGGTCTCGACGAAGGCCGGCAAATGCCCGAGCGGTCCGTTGGCGCGCAGTCGCCAGGGCAGCAGGCCGGCGCGTAGATCGTTGCGGATGGCCTGCAGCCTTTGCTGGCCTCGCCAAAGTCTGGCCCAGGCACGGAAGAGATCGCCCGTGGCGGCACCCTCGCTGGCCGCCAGTGCATCCAGCGCCAGGCCCAAGCCCGCCAGGTCGGCGAGCGCCAGCGGGGCGGCACGCTCGGGTTCCACGCGTGCGCCCTCGATCCGGAATTCGGCATAGCGCAGTCCCAGTATCTCCCGTTGCTGATCACGCAGGCGGCGCTCGGCGGCCTTCCAGCGCGGGCTCGCCCGGGTTTCGACCGCCTGGTGCATCGCAGCCCCGAGCAGGGCGCCGAAGGCACCCATGTTCAACGCGGGAGGCGCGTCGGCGCCCAGCACCGGCGGCTGCAGGAGCGCGACCGGTACGGACAGGCGGTGGGAATCGCTGTCATAGGCCATCTGGAGCTTGAACAGTGTGCTGTCGGGGGCACGCGCTGCTGCGATGTGCTCGGCACCAAGGCGCGCCAGCTGCTGCTTCATCTGCCGTTCCTGGACACGGCGAATGTTGCCGACCAGATCGTCGGCGACGATGTCGGCATCGGTGTCCTCCGGCCACTGCACCGGATTGGCGATGGCGATCTCGAGTCCATCGAGGGCCTCTCGTGCATGCCGGCGGCTTTCCGGCGACAGCCACTGAGCCCCCTCGATCTGGCGGGCGAAACTGGCCCGCAGGGCATCGACGATCTCTTGCGCAGTCCGAGCCTTGCCCTCGTCCAGTTCTGCTTCCAGGTAGCGCCGGCCCAGCCATTGCGGAAAGGCACGGGCAGTGAGCCTGACCATCTCCTGCCAGCGCGGCTCAGGCGCGTGGCGTCCACCCAGGCGGCTCTGGTAGAGGAGGAACTCCGCATCGGTGTAACCCACGCTCAGGTAGGGGGCCAGCGGGCGGACAACGGACCAGCGCAGGTAGTCTCGCCAAACCTCGATCGAGGTGTCGCCGAGCAGCGCATCGATTTCGGCAAAGTAGGCCGGCTGAACGAGCTCGACCTGGGCCAGTTCGTTGACGCCCAGGGCAGCGAGGTAACCCGGCCAGTCCGTCCCAGGGTGGCGTTCCGCCAGCTGTGCGGGGGTCAGGCGTTCGCTCGGTGTGCCGCCCGGCCCTGATTTCACCAGGGCGCGGGCCAGGCGGACTTCGATCGCCCGCACACTCTCGGCGGCGGTCTGCGCGCCGATCTTGGAAATCCGCGTCAGTTGCAGGGTGCGCGAGATGTGGGCCTCGTAGACACCGAGAAGGCCGGTGGCTTCCCGGCTGGGCTGGGTGTAGGTCCGCAAATCCGGCAATCCGGGTGATGCCGGCACGAGGGCCAGGACAGGCTGGTCTTCGCCGGCGCGCGGGCCGCGGACTTCCAGCCGGAACAACACCTCGCGGCCGCTGCGGTGCTCACGGGCCAGATAGGCCAGAACATCGTCGGACTTGGCGAGGGCATCGATGGCCTCGACCTGCGGCCAAACCGGGGCCTCACCGAGCTGGTCTGCGAGCTCCGCGTTCATGGCGGCCGCGTAGAACGTCGACACCCGAGCGGCAACCGGGTCATCGGCCGCCTGTTCGGCCGCAGCCTCGATCAGGCGGCGCAAGGTTTTGAGCTGGCGCGCCTCCAGTTGGGTCCACGTCCCCCAGGTGCTCCAGGTGTTCGGGATCGGATTGGCCTTCTGCCAGCGGCCCTGGGCGTGGGTGTCGAAGTCGCTGCAGGCCGGCTTGGCCGGGTCGCCGTCATCCGCATCAAGAGCCATCGTGGGCAGTGCACGTGCCTCGGTCTCGTCGACAGGCCGAGGGGCATCTTCTCCGGCAGCGAGCGGAAAGGTCGCCGAGGAGTGCGGGGCGACCGGCACCTGCAGCGGCTGAGTATCGGACCGGTCGGCCTCTGCCCAGGCCGGCGCTGCGGCCATGGTAACGAATAGACCCAGGATGAGCGGTCGTGCTGTAGGCATGAGGCCTCCGGTCTGGCGCGATGGCAGGGCCGCGGAGGATAGCCCAGCCCCCGCCGCAGGACTCCGGCGGGGGCTGGGGTCGTTCACTGACAGGACTGGACGATGATGTTGTCGATGGCCCAACCGTTCGGGGACGGCCCCACCGTGTTGCTGTCCGCCGTCGAGCGGAAGCGGAGGCGGATGGTCTGTCCGGCGAATTCATCGAGCGCGAACCAGGTCCGGACCGGGGTCCCTGGCTGCGGCTGCCGGCACCAGGCGAATTCGCCCTGCGCCGGGTTGCCACTGGACAGCGTCCCCGGATAGGGATCGGCCAGGTTGCGCAGATTGCCAAGCGGTGTGTACGTGGCACCACCGTCGGTGCTGATCTCGACAAAGCCACCATCCCAGCAGTCGGTGCTGCCATCGGTCTCGTAGCGATGGTGCGCATCGAAACCGAGCACGATGGGTGCCTGCGCGGCCGCCGGCAGCACGATTGCCGGACTGCTCAGGCGCTGGTCGGCGGTGGTGGCCGAGTTGCCGGCATACCAGGCGCGCGTTGCGAGACCGGTTCCCGCCGGTGGGGTCCGCTTGCTCCAGTGCGCCGCGGCATCGCCGGAGATGTTCTCGGTGGTCCAGGCGATGGCATCGCCGGTCACGTCGTCGCTGAACAGCGTGCTGGGGCTGCTGCCGGTCGGGCAACTACCCGGCGCGCCGGTGGTGAAACTGCGGGCAGGCGACCAGTTGCCGGGGCCACAGGCATTGAGGCTGCGTACGCGCCAGAACACGGTCTGGCCGACGGGCAGCAACAAGGCGGCTGTGTACTCGGTGCCTTCGACGATGGCACTGTCGATGATGTCGGCAAACTCGGCGTCCGTCGCCAGGACGATCTCGTAGCGATTGGCGCCGGGCACCGGATCCCAGTCCAGCGATGGCCGAACCGAAATGCCGGTGCTTGCGTTGCCCGGGCTGATCAGTCCCGGCGCTGCAGCCGGTGCGGCGGAGACATCGAGATCGACCAGGCGGCTGCGGGCTGCCGCAGCGCTGCCATCGATCCGGATCTGGTAGGGGCCGGCGGCGAGGCTGGCCGCGCCGGTAAGCAGCAGGGTCGCTGTCTCGCCCGCGGTC
>JANJUH010000363.1 GCA_024710675.1 Lysobacterales bacterium | reverse complement strand
GGTGCGCCCCGCCAACCGCCCGGTGGCCCCCGCCGCGTGGCGACCCCGCCGGTGCGGTTCGCTCCGCCCACCACACCCTACATCTGCACTCTCCCGGTTAGAATCCGCGCCCTTCGCGAACGGAGATCGCTCATGGGTGCGCAATGGAAGGCCAAGGGCAAGGAACAGAACGCCAACGCCAAGGGCGCGGTGTTCACCAAGCTGGCGCGTGAAATCGCGGTGGCGGCGCGCTCGGGTGCGGACCCGGCGATGAACTCGCGGCTGCGCCTGGCGGTCGAGCAGGCCAAGAAGATGTCGATGCCGCGCGACACCGTCGAGCGCGCGATCAAGAAGGGCGCCGGCCTGCTGGACGACGGCGCGCAGTACGAGAAACTGACCTACGAAGGCTTCGCCCCGCACCGCGTGCCGGTGATCGTCGAGTGCCTGACCGACAATGCCAACCGCGCCGCCTCGGCGATCCGCGTGCTGTTCCGCAAGGGCCAGCTCGGCAACCTGGGCTCGGTGAGCTGGGATTTCGATCACCTCGGCATGATCGAGGCCGAGGCCCATGATCCGAATGCCGATCCGGAGACCGCGGCCATCGAGGCCGGCGCCAGCGACGTCTCGGTCGACGACGGCGTCACCTTCTACACCGATCCCACCGAACTCGACGCCGTCCAGCGCGCGCTGCCGAACTTCGGCTACACCGTGCACAAGGCCTACATCGGCTATCGCCCGAAGAACCCGGTCAGCCTGGGTGCCGCCGAGCGCGAGGAGGTCGAAGCCTTCCTGCAGGCACTGGACGAGGACGACGAGGTGCAGACGGTGTACGCGGCGCTGGCCTGAGGTCAGCTGCGCAAGCCGACCCGAAGGCAATCGCGCCCGAGGGCGCTCCTACGCGTGCCGCCTCACCCCCGCGGCCAATGCCTGATGTCCACCGGCTCGATCACGTCGGCCGGCGTAAAGCCGAATATCTGCCCGTAGAAGTACAACTCGGCTTCCTGTGCACGGATGATGTTGGCCGCTTGGCGGAAGCCGTGTTGCTCGCCCTCGAACTCGATGTAGGCGTGAGGGATGGCGCGGGCGTCCAGTGCGGCGACGATCTTGCGCGACTGCTCCGGCGGCACCACGCGATCCTCGCTGCCCTGCAGCGTGATCAAGGGCTCGGTGAAGCCCTCGAGGTGGTGGATGGGCGAACGCGCGCGGTACAGCGCCTCGTCGGGCTCGCCGACCAGCGAGACATCGTACTGGCGCTCGAACTTGTGGCTGGTGGCAGCGAAACCGACAAGGTCGGAGACGCCGAACAGGTTGGCCCCGGCCTTGAAGCGGTCGTGGAAAGCCAGGGCGGCGAGCGTGGTGTAGCCGCCGGCGCTGCCGCCACGGATCGCCAGGCGCTCGGGATCGACGCGCCCCTCGGCAACCAGGAAATCGACGGCGGCGATGGCGTCGTCGACGTCGACCACGCCCCACTGTCCATTCAGGCGCTCGCGGTAGGCGCGGCCATAGCTCGTCGAGCCGCCATAGTTGACGTCGACCACGGCGAAGCCGCGGCTGGTCCAATACTGCCGTGACAAGGACAGCGTGCCCTTCGAGGCCGCGGTCGGGCCACCGTGGATGGTGACGATCAGAGGTGGCTTCTCACCGTCCGGGCCACGCTGGCCGGGGTTCGTCGGCGGGTAGTACCAGGCATGCGCCTCGCGCGGCGCACCATCGGGGCCGGGCGCGGTCGGGAAACGGATCGCCTCAGGCTTCGAGACCCACTCCGGCGCCAGCTCGCTGGCGCTCGGCTGGTGCAGCACGCGGTGGCTGCCGCTGGCGAGGTCGAGCTCGATCAGTACCGCGCTGTCATCGCTGGCCTGGGCAAAGGTCACGGCCTTGCCAGGGCCGAGCAACTGAAGCTCACCGAAGGACACGTAGGGCAGATCGATGACCGTCCAGGCGCCGGTGGCGAGATCGACGAGACCGAGCTGGTCGACCGCCTCGAGGCTGCTGCGCGCCAGCACGCGGCCATCACCCAGCTGCACCAGGCTGTCGCCGCCGAGCTGCCACAAAGGCCCGCCGAACTCGCGTTCGATCGGCTGCAGCGTCACCAGCGCCCGGCCATCCCAGCGCGCGAGGTTCCACCAGCCACTGCCATCGGCAATCGCGTACAGCGTGCCCTCGTCTGCGTAGAAGGGCTCGAGCACCGCCATGCGCGGATCATCGACGAGCACCTTTGATTCGAGCGGCGGACCGTCGAGCGCCCCATCGAGCACAGCCTCGTGCAGGCGCGTGCGATCCCAGGGCATCGCCGGATGGTCCCAGCTCAGGTAGGTGAGCCTGCGGCCATCGGCCGACAGCCGCGGACAAGCATAGAAATCCGCCCCCGTGACCAGCACGCGACCGGGGCTCTCTGCCGGAACTGTCTCACCGGGCAGCGCCAGCGCGACGATCTCGTTGCGCTCCTCGCCGTTTTCCGCCTTGGTCGCCTCGGTGTGGTCCTCGCGCACCCACAGCATGCGACCGTGGGCCGGATCGGCGACTGCATCGGCGTACTGGTAACCGGGCGGCGTCAGCGCCACCGGGTCGCCACCCCCGAAAGTCTGCCAGTACAGGCGCTGGTCGGCGAAATGCACGAAGACAATGCCGCGGTCGCTGACGAGATAACTGTTGCCGCCATATTCGTGCACCCGCGTGCGCACGTTGTAGCCCTCCGGCGTCAGCAACTCGACGCCGCCCGCGGCCGTCCAGCGCATCAGCACCTGCCGCCCGCGCTCGGCCGGCCGGCTCTCGCGCCAGTACACCGCGCCGCCGTGCGCTCGCAGGTCGCTCATCGCGACGCCGGCCGTCGCGAGGTCGGCTGCAGATATCGGACTTTGCCAACTGCCGAAGGGCGCGGGCGTGCGGGCGTCCGCCGTCACCACGGACGACGGTACAGAAGGCTCGGGAGCGGGGTTGCAGGCGGTCATCAGGAAGGTCGCGGCAAGGATGGGAAGGATGCGGGGCATGGCGCACGCCGGAACGAAGTCCCGGAAGGCTACTGCTTTTGACCACACAGCGCCGGTGTGGCGACTAGCGCAGGCGCTCACCGGCTGCGCAGGCCGCGAGCAGGCGGGCAAGGCGCTCGGCGCGCGTACCGGCCTTCTTTGCGGTGGTGATCCAGTGCAGGACCGTCTTGCGATAGCTCGGCGGCGTTGTCTCGAAGTAGCGCCAGGCTGCCTTTTGCGCCCTGAACCTGGCGAGTTCGCCTGGCGAAAGTTCGGCAGTGGCTGGCTGCTCGTAGGCATAGACCACCGACTTCTCGAGGCTTCGGCGGGCAAAAGCACGCTCGCCGGCCGGCGTCATGCGCCCCTCTGCGCGCAGTTGCTCGAACTTGGCGATGTTCACGGCGCTCCAGATCGAACTCGGCCTGCGCGGAGTGAAGCTGATCGAGTAGCTGCGTTCATCGACACGCTTGCGCACACCATCGATCCAGCCGAAGCACAGAGCCTCGTCGACCGACTCCGGCCAGGACATGCTCGGCTGCCCACTGCCGACCTTGTGGAAACCGACCAGCAATTGGTTCGATGTGGCTGCGTTCTCCTGCAGCCAGGCGCGAAAGGCAGCTGCGCTGGCGAAGAAGCGGGGTGCGGGCATGGGCAAGTCCTCCGTGCCGGAGCCGCAGAGGCTACCCCGCCCGCACATCCCCGGGCCGTCGGCCTGTTCGAATCCATCTGCCAGCAAGGCGTCGCCGGGCGGCAGTGGCTCGGACATCTCCACGCGCGGGCCTCACAGCCAGCCGAACGGGTTGTCGTGGCGGTATTGGACTTTGCGCAATGAGGGCGAGCCGCTGAAGGCGGTCTGCCCGGGAACGCCGGGGCGTAGACATGGCACGCATGGAGCCCCGGGCAAGGGTGTCAACCGAAGTGGCCTGAATGCGTGTACGTGCTTGTCCCTGTTCCGAGCACGTTCCATGCCGATCGTCCGCCTGCTCGCCCTCTTCGCATCCGCTCTGATCGCCTCCACCGCATCAGCACTCGACCTGCGCCTCGAAACGGTCGCCAGCGGCTTCAACCGGCCGCTCTTCGTGACCCATGCCGGCGACGGCAGCGGGCGATTGTTCGTCGTCGAACAGGGCGGGCTGATCCGCATCGTGCGCAATGGCAGCGTGCAGGCAACGCCCTTCCTCGATGTCTCGGCACTGCTCTCGCAAGGCAGCGAGCGCGGCCTGCTCGGGCTGGCCTTCGCGCCCGACCATGCGCAGAGCGGGCGCTTTTACATCAACTACACCGACACCAGCGGCGGCACCGTCATCGCACGCCTGAATGTCAGCAACGATCCTGATGTGGCCGATCCAGCTTCGCTGGTCCGTCTGCTCGAGTTCGCGCAGCCTTTTGCCAACCACAACGGCGGCTGGATCGGCTTCGGACCCGATGGCTACCTCTACATCGCCAGTGGTGACGGCGGCAGCGCCAATGACCCGCAGAACAACGCGCAGAACCTCGGCACCCTGCTCGGCAAGCTGCTGCGACTCGATGTCTCGGGCCCGGGCGCCACCATTCCGCCGGGCAATCCCTACCCGGCGGTCGCGGGCGTGCGGCCCGAGATCTGGGCACTGGGCCTGCGCAATCCCTGGCGCGCGAGTTTCGACCGGCTCACGGGCGATCTGTGGATCGCCGACGTCGGCCAGAACCGTTTCGAGGAGATCAACTTCCAGCCGGCCAATGCCGCTGGCGGGCAGAACTACGGCTGGAAGCTC
>JANJUH010000341.1 GCA_024710675.1 Lysobacterales bacterium | reverse complement strand
CGAGGGCGAGGATGGTCGTGGTCATGGTGTCATTCCTTGTTTGTGTACAGGCCTGACGCTTCCGACGGATCATGTCGTAACTTCCCGTGACGCGCGCATGCGCACGCGCGTATAGAGAGTTACGATGTAGAGCGTCGGAAGCGTCAGGCCGGTGTGTCGTCATGGGTTTCAGTTGTCGGCATAAGGGGTGTAGGCCGGCTTGGGCGGATCCTTGAGACCCACGCCCCGGAAGCCGCGCACACCCACACTGTTGCGCCACTTCTCCAGGCCACGCGTGATCAAGAGATCGGAGAAGCGCCGCTGCGATCCGACAAACTCACCAGCACTGTCGGCCCACTGTTTCCAGTCGTTGAAGAGTTCGGCGGTCAGCGACTTGGCGTTGGCCTCGCGCACGCAGCGCTCATCCAGCCAGCGGCCCAGAGCATCCTCGGCCTCGAAATACTCCTCGGTGGCGTCCACCACGCGCTGCGGCGGGTCGAGTCGCCCATGGCGCTGCCAATCCAGACAGCCTTGAACCGCCCAGGCCAGGATGCCGTCACGCTCGGCCAGCAATTTCTGCTGGAGGTGCTTGTCGCGGCGCTCGGGCGGCACGGTAATCGTGAACGGGATCAGGTGCAGCCGCCGCTTCATCGCCTCGTCGATATTGCGGATGGCCGGCTTGTGGTTGCCCGCCACGAACAGCTTGAACTGCGGGAAGAACTCGAAGAAGTCCTGGCGCATGAAGCGCGCGGAGATCTTGTCGCCCCCGGTCAGGTTCTTGAGCTTCGATTCCGCCCAGCGTCGTCCCTGCTCGGTTTCGATGGCCGCGACGAAGCGTGCGCCGCGCAGGCCCGCCATATCGGTCGGATGCCGGTCGGTGCGCGTTTCCATGAAGGTGTCCATGGGCGCATTGGTCGCGTAGTCGCCGAGAATGGTGGCCAGGGTGTTCACGAACACCGACTTGCCGTTGGCGCCGGTGCCGTAGAGGAAGAACAGGGCGTGTTCCTGCGTCGATCCGGTCAGCGCGTAGCCCACCATCCGCTGCAGGTAAGCCTGCAACTCCACGTCACCGCCCGTGACTTCATCGAGGAAGCGTCGCCAGGTCGGGCAATCCCCTCCCGGTGTGGCCGTGGTGATCTTGGTCATCCGATCAGCGCGTTCGTGTGGGCGCTTGCGTCCGGTTTTCAGATCGACCACGCCGCCCGGGGTATTGAGCAGCCACGGATCGGCATCCCACTCCTCGGTGGTCGCGGCATGCCTGCGATCCGCCCTGGCCAACCGCTCCACGCCGCCGACCGTACTCGAGCTGGCAAGCTTGGCCGCCACCTTGGGGTTGTCGGCGCGCACGGCGGCATGCCGGCACACGCTGCGGATCAGGTCGGTCGCGGCCAGTGTGTCCTCGGTGCGCCAGCGGTTGCCATCCCAGACCAGCCAGCGCCCCCAGCCAGCGACATAGCGCCAGTCACGGTGATAGCGCCGGGTGAAGGCCAGCGCCAGCGCATCCTCGGTGCCCCACACCGACTCGTCACTGCCGACAACCGGCTCTGCGTCGTCGGCGACGTCGTGCATCTGCAGGCGCGGGCCGTGGGCAAGGAAGGCGGCGACGTCGAAGCCCTCAGCAATGGCGTCGGCCGCATCCCAGCCGTCCGCCGCCTCCTCGGGCGGGTACAGGATGTGGCAGGACTTGGCTCCGGCCGAGAGGATGGATTGCGCCGCCTGTGTCGCGTATTCCCAGCCCGGCTTGTCGCGGTCGGGCCAGATCAGCACGGACTTGCCAGCCAATGGCGACCAGTCGGTCTTCTCCACAGGGGCATTCGCGCCGTGCATCGCAGTGGTCGCCACGATGCCGACATCGATCAAGGCCTGCGCGCATTTCTCGCCCTCGACCAGCACGATCTGGCTGGCCGAGGCCATACCCGGTTGGTTGTAGAGTGGGCGCGGATCGGGCGGTGCCATTTTGCGCCGCTTGGCATCCCACGGCCGGAACTGCTTCTTTTGTCCGGGCGGGTCGTAGCGGTAGACCACTGCGATCAGGTGACCACTGGCGTCCAGGTAGTCCCACTTGGCCGTGGCCGGTCCCAGGTCGTCGACCGGGGGCACCGATTTGGCTTTGCGTGTCGGCGCTGACCGGGCGCGTCCAAGCAGATCGGCGGATTGTTCCAGCACCCGATGGAAGTCGGCGTGGATATCGATGCCGAAATGCCCGCCGATCAGCGTGAAGATGTCGCCGCCGTCACCGGTGGCGCGATCGGTCCACAGCCCCGCCTTCTCGCCATCGAGCACCACCTCGAGACTGTCGCCCGGACTGCCCAGTGCGTCGCCAATCAGGAATTTGCCCTTGCGCTTCTTTCCGGCAGGGAACATCGTGGTCAGCACCGAATCCAGCCGGGCAATCAGGTCGGCACGGATGGATTCGCGCTCCACCTCGCATCCGCCGGACTCCACAATGGAAGTGTCGTTGAAATCGATCATGGCGCCTCCACGGCAATATCCGCCAATGCCGCCACATCTACGGATTGGCGAACCGCACGCAGCTTGCGCAGCGCCTTGACCTCGACCTGCCTGACGCGCTCGCGGGTGTATCCCATGGGCTTCGCAATATCCTCGAGGGTCATCGGCTCACCGTCGATGCCATAGCGCAACCGCAGCACCTCGGCCTCACGTGGCGTGAGCCTATCGAGCAGTGCATCGATCGCCTGGGCCGTCTGTTTCTTCTCCAGCAAACTGAGCGGGTCGGCGCAGTCCGAAGGACTGGCGAGCAACTCGTGAACACTCGCCGCAGAAAGCTCGATTTCGGCAGCGTTCGTCAGCAACGGGTAGCGCTGATCCTCCGACCACAACTCGTCCGGCAGACGGTTGAGGAATACGCAGAGCATCTCTGCGCAGGGCCTGAGATCCCCGTTCTCATCAAACGGTGTGCGCTTGAGGTTGAGGTAGGGCAAGAGGTGGCCCGTGTAACTGATGCCGACCTCGCGCGCAATAATCTGGCCCGGCTGGTGGCCTGCCCTCTCGATGGCGCGCAACAGGCGAGCGTTTCTGACCTTGATCTGAACGCGGTAGTCAGTCATCACTGCCCTCCGTACCGAGCTTGCCGGCCTGGCATACCCTTCCGTTCTGTCGATACCAGACCTCCAGTTCCGAGAGTCGGAAGCGAACCATGCGCGACAACAGGTAGTGAGGGATGCGCTTTGCGGCACGCATCTGCGGATCAGCGAACCAGTAGTAAGGCAGCCGGAGTGCGAAGCTGGCCTGTCGGGCATCGATCATCGGTTCTTCTTCGATGGGTGTTTCTTGGGATTGGGTGTATTCGTTCATGTGTTGCTCCAGCAGCGGTCTTGCCATGCGCACATCCGGCATTCGAAGTGGGTCGAGTCATGGACGGCGCGTGGCAGGAGCTCTCCCGCCTCGGTCGCCGTGATGACCTTCACCGCCCGATCCGACATGTGCTGTGCCAGGGCCGCATCAAAGGGCACGAGTTCGGTGTAGATCTCCATCGTGTCGGCGTTGAGGGCCGTGAAGATCGCCGGGTGCTCGGTGAGTTCGAGATAGGCTTGGTAGATCGACACTTGCGCGGCATAGACGGGCTTGGCGACGGCCAGACCGCTCTTCTCCAGATCGCGCCAGGACTTGTTTCCCAGGCATTTGCATTCCCATAGTGCCGGATAGGCGAAGCCCTCCGGGCCACTGACGATGACGCCGTCGATATGGCCCTGCAGGCGGCCATCGGCCACGGAGAAGCCGAACTGCTCGCCGTCGACCTTGCGGGTGCGCAGATCGAACCCCGCGTCCCGCAGCCACGCGACCATGCAGTCCTCCATGACGTGGCCGCGCTCGAAGATGCGCAGCATCCGTCCGGGGACGTCGCGCCCATGGTCAACTGGCGCCTTGGCGTACTCGAACTGCAGTGCGCGCTCGCAGGCCACCCCGAGTCGCGAGGCCCCGAGGTACGGGCGCTCAGACTGGCGGGCACGCGCCTGCTGCATCCCGGCATCGACCAGGGCGGTGACCTGCCCGGAGACGCTCGAAGAGGAGTTGAAGTCCATCATGGCTTCCCTCCCTTCGGCTCTTCCCACGGCAGGTCATCCTTCAAGTCGGCGAACGGATCACGAACAACGTCGGCCACCGGCACGCCGCGCAGCGGCGGCGTGCTTGCCCGTTCGTGATGCTCGGTCAGCGCCTCGGTGTAGCGCGTGACGATGGCGTCGATCACCGTCATCGCCTCTGCTTCCGAATACGCCCCGAGCGGTTTGTCGAAGCCGATGTGCCCGGCCGCCGCGCCGAAGGCCTTGAGGCAATCGCGCATCGCCGCGATTTCGATATCGCTCGCATCAACCATGTGTGCCTCCCCGCGCTCCTCGGCCGCCAGTCGCCGACCGTAGAGCGTGTGGAAGATGTCCTGGCAGCGACGGCTGCAGAACACCCAGTCGAGGGGATAGCGCCGAGGGTCGGCGATCTTGAAGCGGCCGTCGGAATGGCCGAACCCTCGCGCCTGCCGTTTGCATACCCAGCATTTGCCGCTCATGCATGGCAGCCTCCCGGCTGCGCGCCCTGCCGGGCACGGACGGCGTGCTCGGTACAGCAGGCGTTGAGCTCCACATAGTTGTTGCGAATGGCAGTCGTCCCGATGCGCACACCCCTCGGATGGCGGCAGCGGGCGATGCGCAGCCCGCCGATGTCGCTGGCGCTCGACCGGTCG
>JANJUH010000340.1 GCA_024710675.1 Lysobacterales bacterium | reverse complement strand
GGCCGGCACCGGCAAGACCTACCTGGCGGTGGCCAGCGCCGTCGAGGCGCTCGATCGGAACCGCGTGCAACGCATCCTGCTGGTGCGCCCGGCGGTGGAAGCCGGCGAGAAACTCGGCTTCCTGCCCGGCGACCTGACGCAGAAGGTCGATCCCTACCTGCGCCCGCTGTACGACGCCCTCTACGAGATGATGGGCGTGGAAAAGGTCACGCGCCTGCTCGAGCGCAACGTGATCGAGATCGCGCCGCTGGCCTTCATGCGCGGGCGCACGCTGAACGATGCCTTCGTGATCCTCGACGAGGCGCAGAACACCACGACCGAGCAGATGAAGATGTTCCTGACCCGCATCGGCTTCGGCTCGACAGCGGTGATCACCGGCGACCTGACGCAGATCGACCTGCCGCGCAAGGACCAGTCCGGACTGCGCCAGGTGATCGAGATCCTGCGCGGCGTGGAGGGCATTTCCTTCACCTTCTTCGAAAGCAAGGATGTCGTCCGCCACCCGCTGGTCGCGCGGCTCATCCAGGCCTACGAGCGCCACGAGGGCCAGGCGTGAGCGGACACCGCGTCTGGCTCAGCCTGGGCTGCGCGCGCCTCGGCCTGCCGGCGGCGCGCAGTTACCACACCTGGCTGGACGCAGTCGCCCGGGCGACCCGCGCGCGCAAGCCGCTCGAGGTCTCCCTGCGGCTCTGTGGCCCGGAGGAAGCGCAGGGGCTCAACCGCGACTTCCGCCACAAGGACTACGTTCCGAACGTGTTGTCTTTCCCCGCCGACACCTTGCGCGGGGAGCCCACGCGCTTTATCGGTGACATCGCGATCTGCGCCGACGTGGCCGCCACCGAGGCACTGGAACAGGGCAAGCGCCTGCGCGATCACCACGCGCATCTCTTCGTCCATGGCGTGCTGCACCTGATGGGGTACGATCACGAAACCGAAACGGATGCGGAGCGGATGGAGGCGCTGGAAAAGCGCATCCTGGCCTCCCTCGGCATCGCCGACCCCTACGCCTGCCCCGCCACCTGAGGAGGATCCGAAGCATGGACCTGGAACCGCTGAAGGAGATCGAGCAGAGCGCACGCGCCATGCTGGGCACGCAATGGCAGCAGGCCAGAGCCAGCGAGATCTGCGAGCGCATCGAGGATCTGATCGACGAACTCGACGATCCCGGACACGGCCCGCTGGCCGAGGCGGTGCTCGGATTCGCTGCCTACCTGAGTGCCTTCACCGGCTCGCTCTCCGGCCCAGCCGGCGACAAGCGCCAGCAGCTCGAAGCGCTGCTGGAGGCGATGAGCGAGCAGTTGCAACGCCTGGAGACCTCCTCGGCGCTCGACCTGATGCCTGCGCCGGTCGCCGAGGCCGCGAAGAAGCCCGAGCCGGCGGCGGAAGCAAGGCCCACAGGGGCGGCTCCGGAACCCGTGATCGAACCGGAACCGGCGCCAGCGCCTCCGAACACCATCCTCTTCATCGACCCGACCGGCCGCGACGCCGGGGCGCTCGGCATGTCGCTGGAAGACCTCGGTTACGTGGTGCAGCCCTTGCTGCGCCTCGATCGGCAGATCGGCCAGTGGCTCTCGAAATCAGAGGTCAAGGCCCTGATCCTGCCGGCGGCCGGCCTCGACATCTGGGAGAAGCTGGTCCAGATCGACCCGACGCTGGAGCAGGCCAGGCGCCGGATCGGACTTTTCGTCGTCGCCCGCGGCGACGACGCCCGCCTGCGCATCAAGGCCGGACACGCCGGCGCCGATGGCTTCTTCGTGATGCCGGGTGACGTCGACATGCTCGCCCGCGAGATCGTCGACGTGCTGCACGACCGTGTCGACAAGTACCGCGCATTGATCGTCGATGACGACGCCTCGATGACCATCGTCATCGAGTCCGTCTTGCGCCGCTCGGGCCTGGAAACCCGCGTGATCAACGATCCCGCCGCGGCCCTGCCGGTGCTCGAGGACTTCCTGCCCGACGTGATCCTGCTCGACCTGCACATGCCGGGCCTCAATGGCCTGGAACTGCTGAGCCTGTTCCGTGCGCATCCGAAGACCGCCTTCATCCCGGTGGTGCTGATCTCCGGCGACGAGGAGGAAGAGCGGCGCTTCGAGACCCTGACCGCCGGCGGCGACGATTACCTGCTCAAGCCGATCCGGCCCAAGCACCTCGTGGCCGCGGTCACCGGCCGCGCCCAGCGCGCACGCTGGCTGCGCCGTGCGCTGCGCAACTCGGCGGCACGGCTGGCCTGAGCAAGCCCCCCGAGAGGATCCCGAAACCGATGTGGGAGCGCCCTCGTGGCGCGACATCGGCACCTCTCCGTCGCGCGTCAAGCGCGCTCCCACAGATCATTCGCGACCGCTCGGCCCGATCCGAATGCATCGCTCCGATGTGGGAGCGCCTTGCGCCCTTGGTGGGTCCGGATTTATCCGGACGCTCTCGCAGTGTCCAGCCAGAAGCGTCGGGATGAATCCCGACCCACCAAAACACCCGACCCAGAAGGACACCCGACCCACGAAGGCACCCGGCCCGCAAGAGCCAGTGCCGATCCGCCCTACCCGGCAACGACGATCGGGTCGGCGTAGCGGCGATCGGCGCGCGCCGGCCGGAAGCACGGCGCGCTGGCGATGAATCCGGGATCGACGTTACGCTCGTCCCAGCCGGGAATCGCCGCCAGCGGTAGTGTTGGCAATAGCGCCGGATCGGCGGCCGCCCGGCCGTCGACGAGCGCCGCGGCCACGTGCGGATCGACCTTTGCCCGCAGGTCCGCGTCCGGCAGCGCCAGCCAGTCCGGCGGCACCACCACGGCAATCGTCTTGCCGGCCAGCAGATCGTGCGAGCGCTCGCGCCGCAACTCGAGCAGCGCGTGGCCCAGCACCAGCACCCGCGTCGCTGCCTGCCATTCGGCACGACGGGCGATCGCGATCCCCTGCCAGTCGTGCGCGTGCAGCCACGCGATGGGCTCCGGTGTGCCCGCCAGCAACACCAGCCCCGCCTCGTCCACGTGCGCGACCGCTTGCTGGCGTCGCGAGCGTTTCTTCGGTCCGTGCTCGCGCACACCGGCCATCTGTACGGCGTGGATCGCCCACTTGGCCTGCGGCCAGCCGAGCCACATCAGCGCCCCAAAGCGGTCGTGCCAGGAATCCCGGCGCACCGC
>JANJUH010000290.1 GCA_024710675.1 Lysobacterales bacterium | reverse complement strand
GCCCCGCTCCTCCGTAGGAGCGCCCTCTGGGCGCGAAAAACCTGGCCTAGAGGCACATCCATCGCGCGTCAAGCGCGCTCCTACATCAGCTCTGGTCAGAACGGCAAGGACAACCTCGGATCGACCCCGAGGATCTGATGGCGGAAGGCATCCTGGATGCGCGCCAGGGCGTCGCCGTCGTCGGCGTCGAAGCGCAGCACCAGCGAGGGCGTGGTGTTGGAGCAGCGCACCAGTCCCCAGCCGTCGGGCCAGTCGGCGCGGATGCCGTCGATGGTGGTGATGCGCGCACCTTCGAACTTGGCCTTCTGCTTGAACTTCTCGATGAAGCGGTAGTGCTCGCCCTCGGGCATCGCGATCTTGAGCTCCGGCGTGCTGACGCCCTGCGGCAGTTCCTCGAAGACCTCGTCCGCATCGCGGCCTTCCATCGCCAGGATCTCCAGCAGCCGGCAGCCCGAGTAGAGGCCGTCGTCGAAGCCGTACCAGCGCTCCTTGAAGAAGAAGTGGCCGCTCATCTCGCCGGCGAGTTCGGCGCCGGTTTCCTTCATCTTCTTCTTGATCAGCGAGTGCCCGGTCTTCCACATCACCGGGCTGCCGCCGTGGCCGATGATCACGCTGGACAGGTGGCCGGTGCACTTGACGTCGTAGATGATCGTCGCGCCCGGCGAGCGCAGCAGCACGTCGCGCGCGAACAGCATCAGCAGGCGGTCGGGGTAGATGATGTGGCCTTGCGGGGTCACCACGCCGAGGCGATCGCCGTCGCCGTCGAAGGCAAGACCGATGTCGGCCTTGAGCTGTTTCACCGTGGTGATCAGGTCGTGCAGGTTGTGCGGTTCGGAGGGATCCGGGTGGTGGTTCGGGAAATGGCCGTCGACCTCGCAGTAGAGCGGGATCACCTCGCAGCCGATCGCCTCGAACAGGCGTGGCGCGATCGCGCCGGCAATGCCGTTGCCGCAGTCGAGCACCACCTTGAGCGGGCTTTCGAGCTGGATGTCGCCGGAGACACGATCGATGTAGCTGTCGACGACGTCGATCTGGGTCAGCGCGCCGCGGCCGGTGTTCAGCCGGTTCTCGACGATGCGCTCGAACAGGGCCTGGATGTCCTTCTCGGCAATGGTCTCGCCGCCAATGACGATCTTGAAGCCGTTGTAGTCCGGCGGGTTGTGGCTGCCGGTGACCATCACGCCGGAACCGGCCGAGAGATCCTGGATCGCGAAGTACAGCACCGGCGTCGGTACCGCGCCGACGTCGATGACATCGCAACCGGCCGCCATCAGGCCCTCGATCAGGGCCTTCGACATGTCCGGGCCGGACAGCCGGCCGTCGCGGCCGACGACCACGGTCAGCAAGTCGCGCGCGCGGACTTCCGAGCCGATGGCGCGGCCGATCAGCTTGGCGACGGCGGGCGTCAGCGTGCTGCCGACCACGCCGCGGATGTCGTAGGCGCGGAAGATGCTGCGGTCGATGGCGCCCACCGGCGCCGGTTCGGGTTCCGACTCGGGCTTGGGCGCTGGTGGCGCGGGTTTGGCCTTGGAAGCGGGTTTGCTGGCGACGGGGCTTTCGGTCATCGGGACAGGGACAGGAGAGGGAGCAGGCACGGTGGCGGGCGCTTCGGACTCGGCCTTGCGCCGGCGCAAACCCACGAAGGCACCGGCTTCCCAGCGCCAGATCAGGATCACGAGGGCGAGGACGCCACCGACCACGGCGGCAATCAGGTTGCTCATCGAGCCGCGCGGACCGGCCAGGTGGAAGGCATCCGGCACCCGGTATCCGAGGTGCAGCGTAGAGCCGGCCACGGCAATGGTCTGGGTACGGCCGGCGGCGCCTTCCAGCAGTTCGCCGGGATTGTCCACGCTGCCCTGCAAGAGCGAAAAAGTCAGTCCCTCGGCAGGCAAGCCCGCATAGGCCGAGCGCAGCGGCTCGTAGGGGAACTTGGCCAGCACGAAGCCCTGGATCACGCTGTTGATCGTCACCGGATTGACCAGCACGAGCTGGCGCGCACCACTGCCACCGTGCACCTGGGCCGGCGCCGGCGTGCCCATGCGTGCGGCCGACAGCAGCATCTCGGCGTTGGCGTAGCCGAAGGCGGCCATGTCCTCGCCGATTTCGCGGAGCACGTCGTTGCCGACGAAGTGCAGGTCCGTGGCATCCGGCAGGCGCTGCTTGAGGATGCCGCGCACGCGCGCATCGCCGGCAGCCGGATTGTTGAAGTAGCGCTCGACCTCGGGGTGCAGCAGCGCTTCGCCCAGTGCACGCTGGCGGCCGGTGACGTAGCCGCCCAGCGTCTGGCTGGCCCGGGTGGCGACCGACTCGGCGCGTGCCTCGATCTGCTCGTACCGCCAGGCTTCGCGGGCCTGCAAGCCGCAGATCGCGGCGAGGCCGATTGCCAGCGCCAGGCCGACGGCGGCGATCGTGCGCTGGCGCATCGCATCACCGGCCGGTTTCGCGACCGGTGTGCCGGCCGGCGCAGCCAGCTTCTTCAGGCTTTCGAGCACTGCTCAGTCCTCGTCGCGATTCGGCGGATCGCCAAAGATACCTTGGCCACGGTGACCCTGTGTGACTCAGCTTGCGCCGGTGTGGCCGAATCCACCTTCCCCGCGCGCACTGGTGGCGAAGGATTCGACGATGCGCAGGTGGGCCTGCAGCACCGGCACCAGGATCAACTGGGCGATGCGATCGCCCGGCTGGATCGTGTAAGCGGTTTCGGCCCGGTTCCAGCACGAGACCATCAGCGGGCCCTGGTAATCCGAGTCGATCAGGCCCACCAGGTTGCCGAGCACGATGCCATGACGCGCGCCGAGTCCGGATCGCGGCAGCACCAGGGCCGCGACCGCGGGATCGCCGATGTGGATCGCGATGCCACTCGAGACCAGTTCGCTCTGCCCGGGCGCGAGCGTCAGCGGCGCGTCCAGGCAGGCGCGCAGGTCCATCCCCGCCGAACCGGCGGTCGCGTGGGCGGGTAGCGGCCAGGTGCTGCCGATGCGCGGGTCGAGGATGCGCACGTCGAGTTCGGTCATGGGCTTCATCTGCAGCGTTCCGTGTGACTTTCGCGGATCAATGCGAGCAGGCGTCGTGCCAACTCGGACTTGCTGGCGTGGCCGAGCTCACGCTCGAACCGGCGGCCGACCACGGTCAGGCTGTTGTCGGCCTGGTCGAAGGCCAGGCCGCTGCCGACGCGGTTGGCGCAGACCAGATCCAGGCCCTTGGCCTCGAGTTTGCCGCGGGCGTAACCCAGCACATCCCGGGTCTCGGCGGCAAAGCCGACCAGGAAGGGGCGCTCGGGGTGGGCGGCGAGTTCGGCGATGATGTCGGGGTTGCGCACCAGCTCGATCGTGGTGCGCTCGCCAGCCTTCTTGATCTTCTCGTCGGAGACCGCCGCCGGCCGGTAGTCGGCGACCGCTGCCGCGCCGATGTAGACATCGGCAGCCGGCGCCGCGGCCAGGACGGCATCGCGCATTTCCAGCGCGCTGCGCACATCGATGCGGCGGCAGCCGGCGGGCGTCGCCAGGTTGACCGGGCCCGCGATCAGCGTCACCTCGGCGCCCTGTGCAGCGGCTTCTGCGGCAATTGCAAAGCCCATGCGACCGGAACTGCGGTTGCCCAGGAAGCGCACCGGATCGAGGTCTTCCAGCGTCGGCCCGGCGCTGACCACGATGCGCCAGCCGGCCAGCGCGGTGCCGGTGCGGCTGAGCTGCTCGATGATCTCGGCCGGCTCGAGCATGCGGCCGGGCCCGAGGTCCCCGCAGGCCTGCGCGCCGCTGGCCGGGCCGAGCACCAGGGCGCCGCGCTCGCCCAGTGTGCGCAGGTGCGCCTGCAACGCCGGATGCGCCCACATCTGCTGGTTCATCGCCGGCGCGATCGCCAGCGGCGCCGCACTGGCCAGGCAGAGCGTGCCGAGCAGATCGTCGGCAAGGCCCAAGGCCAGGCGGGCGATGGTGTTCGCGCTGGCCGGCGCGACCAGGATCCGCGTGGCCCAGCGCGCCAGTTCGATGTGGCTCATCGCTGCCTCGGCGGAGGCGTCCCACAGGCTGGACCGCACCGGTCGTCCGGACACCGCCTGAAAGGTGGCTTCGCCAACGAAGCGGCGCGCCGAGCGCGTCATCACGACCTGCACCTGCGCGCCACGTTCACGCAGGCGCCGCACCAGCTCCACCGACTTGTAGGCCGCGACGCCACCACTGACGCCGAGGATCAGTCGCATAGCGCCGAGTTCGCTCACGGGTAAGGTTTTTCCTACGCCAGGATCAGTCGAAAGACTACCGGATTTGCGGCATCCGCCCGACGACCCGGGGCGGCCTGGCGGCCCAGCATGCGCCGCACCGACCCGCCCCGACTGGAGAGCCCATGGACGCACCCGCGCTGACGATCCGCGACTGGCCAGTGCACGAGAGACCGCGCGAGCGCCTGTTGGCGGCCGGCCCCCGTGCGCTCGCCGACGCCGAGTTGCTGGCGGTGCTGATCGGCTGCGGGCGCCGTGGCGTCAACGCCGTCGAGCTGGCCCGGCGCCTGCTCGCCGAAGCCGGCGGCGACTTGAGGCGATTGCTGCAGGCTGCACCGGCAGAGGCGAGTCGCGGCGCCGGAATCGGTCCGGTCCGCTGGGCGCAGCTCCAGGCGGCCGCAGAGCTCGGGCGCCGGCTGCAATCCGCGCCCTTGCGCCGTGGCGCCGCGATTGCCGCACCGGCTGATGTGCGCCAGGCCTTGCGGGCCCACCTGCGTGACCGCGTGCGCGAAGTCTTCGCCGTGATCTTCCTCGATGCGCGCCACCAGTTGATCAGCTTGGAGGATCTCTTCCAAGGCGGCCTGACCGGCGCCGCGGTGCATGTCGGGGAAGTCGTGCGACGCGCCCTCGCCCTGGGAGCGGCGGCGCTGATCGTCGCCCACAACCACCCCTCGGGCATCGCCGAGCCGAGCACGATGGACCGCGAGCTGACCGAACGCCTGCGCCAGGCGCTGGCGCTGGTCGAGGTACGGCTGCTCGATCACGTGATCGTCGGCGACATCGAGACGGTGTCCTTTGTCGAGCGCGGTTGGTTGTAGCGTCGGTCTTGCCCGAAGACGCGATCGCGTCGAAGGGCGCTCCTACGGTGGAGGGCGCGGCCCTCTCGTGGGAGCGCGCTCTGCGCGCGAAAGGTGCTGCGATCGTGCCGTACGCCCGGTGGCCGCGCGAGTTCGTATACTCGGGCCAGGCAACAGGCGCAGCGCGGAGGGGTGATGGCTGTCGATCTCGCTGCCGCATTGTTCGAACTCGACCGCGATTTTCCGGCCGATGCCACCGAACTGCGGCTGGGCGACGCGGGTGAAGCCGCTGCCAGGGTGCGCGAACGTCGCGCCGACCTGGCGGCGATCATGCAGGAGGTCCGCCAGGGTTACCTGTCGGCTTTCGGCCCGGCCGCGGAACCGCGTTTCGAGCAGGTGCGTGGCGCCCTGGCGCTCGGCTTCGTGCGCATGGCGATGCGCCATGGCCACTGGGGCAATGACCTGCACGAGTATCACAACGAGGAGCATGTGCTCGAGTTGCTGATCGGGCGGCTGGCCAAGGTCCGTCTGGAGCTCGGTTGGTCGGTATTGGCGGCAGAGGACTGGCTGCTGCTGGCGCTGTTCGCGACTTGCCACGATCTGCGTCAGCGCGAGGCGGCGGAGTTCTGGCACGAGGTCGGTGCCAATGAGCGGGCCAGCGTGGCGGAGAGTTTTCGCATCCTCGATGCGGTCGGGTTCAGCCGTGACACGGATCGCGATTTCTACGTCGCGCTCGGCCTGATGATCGCGGGCTCGACCTTCGATGCGCGTCCGGTGGCACCCAATCCCTTCAACACCGCCGAGGTGGCGTCCTCCGGTGGTTCGCTGGCGCCGAAACTGGCACGCGATCTCGACCAGTGGCTGGGCGCGCACGAGGAGGCGAGCCGGGAACGCGCGCGGCGACTGATGCTGATCGCCGCCGATCTCGACACGGCGAACGTCGGCGAGCCCTTCGTCTCGCTGGCCGGCAGCGCCGTGCGCCTGGTCAAGGAGCGCGAAAAGCGCGCCGGTCGCGCGCTCTATGCCACCGAGTCCGCGCAGCCGGTCTTCGATTTCCTGACCCAGGGCCAGGAGCGCTATTTCTTCGAGCTGCACCGCTTCGTGTCGCCGATCGGCGAACAGGTTTTCGGGGGCGGCAAGCGCGTCAACGAACCCAAGGTCCACTGGCAGTCGGCGCGGATGCGTGAACTGTTCCCCGGCGGGCCCAAGCCCGGCCAGAACGGCCAGCACGTGATCGATGCCTTCCTGCGCCTGGCCCATGAGGCCGGCTGAGGAAGCAGACGCATCGCGCGGTGTGTTGCTGCTGCCGGTTTCCGGCGCTTCGGGATCCGGCGAGCTGCAGCGTTGCCTGCTGCTCGCGCGTGCCCTTCGCCAGCGCCTTCCCGATGTGACCGTGACGATGGCGGCGGCGGGCACGGCCCTGGCGGGGCTTGTGGCCACCGGCATCGACTTGCGGGCGCTGCCCGCCAGCCCGACCCGTTGCACTCCCGAGGTCGTCGGCTTGATCCGTGAGCTGCGGCCAAAGGTCGTCCTTTTCGACAGCACCGCGCGTGCGGCCCAGCTTGCGGCGGCGAGGGCGTGCGGGGCGCGGGTGATCTATCTCAGCTCGCGGCCTTCGGCGCGGCGGCGTGGTTGGCGGCTTGGGACCTTCCATCGCATCGACGAGCACTGGTCGGTCGAGTTCGATCCGGAAGGCCACCTGCCCGGACGCTGGGCGCGCCTGCTCGCCGCGAGCTGCGGACGGCCGCGCTGGCGCCCGCTGTCGGTGCTCTTCGAAGCGCCGGACCCGGCCAGCGTGCCGGCTGCCGTGCAGGCCTGGTGCGCTGACGGTGATTTCATGCTGCTGTGCCCGGGGGGCGGGACGCAGTCCTTTGGCGGCACCACGGCGGGACAGGGCTTCGCCGTGCTCGGGGCGGAACTGTCCCGGAGCGACATTCGCACCTTGACCGTGCGCGGCGACTGGCCCGCAGGCAAGGTGGCGGTCGAGGGTGCGGCGCTGGTCTGCGGCACGCTGCCCAACGCGGCACTGATGGCGCTCGTCGCCGACGCTCGCCTCGGTGTGCTCGGCGCCGGCAGTCTCCTGCTGCAGGCCCTCGCCCTCAGCCGGCCGGTCGTCGCGATCGCACTGGCCGATGATCAGCGTCCGCGACTGGCCGCGCTGGGACGGCGTGGCGCGCTGGTCGAGGCGCAGTCGCACACCCTGGCCGATCGTGCGCGTGCGCTGTGGGTCGATGAGGCGGGCCGGGGCGTCCTGCAACAGGCGGCGCGGGCAACCGGGTTGCGCAACGGGATTGGCGAGGCGGTGGCGGCGTTGGTGGCCAGCCGGCAAACCGCATAACCCGCCCACGGAACTGCAGTCGAGCGCGCGTAGGGTGTCGGTGAACGAAGTGAGCCGCGCCGCGGGACTCGCCACGAGGCCGTGGCCGGTGCGGTTCGCTGCGCTCACCACACCCTACTGGGTTCGCAGCGAGCCGGTGCTACCCGCCCAGCGCGGAACTCAACGCATCGGGTGCATGGCCGTGCAGCGCGCGCAGCGCCGCG
>JANJUH010000262.1 GCA_024710675.1 Lysobacterales bacterium | reverse complement strand
CGATCCCGGCGCTGGGCGACACGGGCCGCTGGCTGCTGGTGCTCCTGCTCGGCAGCCTCGGCGCCTTCGTGCTGGCGCGCCGGCGCTGATGGATATCCTCCGGCCGGCCGGTGGCAGCGTCTGCGCGCTGCTACTGGCCGGCTGGATGCCGGCCGCCGGCGCCCAGGCCTGCCTGGCCGACAGCGCCCGGGAGCAGGTGGGCGTCACCGTCCTCTATGACCCGGCCTACGTGCGCCTGGCCTATCCGGGTGGCGATGTGCCGATCGAGCGCGGCGTCTGCACCGACGTGCTGGTGCGCGCCTATCGCCGGCACGGCATCGATTTGCAGCAGCGCGTCCACGAGGACATGCGCGCGCACTTCTCCGCGTATCCACCGCTGTGGGGGCTGCAACGACCGGATCGCAACATCGATCACCGCCGTGTCCCCAACCTCGCCCGCTACTTCGCCCGCCACGGCGAGTCCTTCGGCACCGGCAGCGCCGATGCCGACTTCGAGCCCGGTGACCTCGTCACCTGGCGCCTGGATTCGGGCGTGCCGCACATCGGCATCGTCTCCGACCGCCGCAACGCCGAGGGTCGGCCGCTGATCGTGCACAACATCGGCGCCGGCACGCGGGAAGAAGACGTGCTGCGCGAGTGGACGATCACCGGGCACTACCGCTACCGGCCGGCGGGGATGGAGGATTGCGAGCCGTAGCCCGCGTTGACCGCCGAAGGCGGGCTACGCGGGTGCTTGCCGCGAGCCCACGCGGGTAGCGCCTGCGGCGCAACCCGCGCTACGGGTCAGCGCGCAAGGCCGCGACGACCGCGCGCTCGAAGGCGGCCGGGTCGCCATGCCGCCACGCCGCGAAGTCCGCCGGACCCCAACGGTGACGGATCCGTCCTTCCGCCAGCAGTACGGCATGATCGAGCAGCGTGGGTGCGATCTCGAGACCATGGGTGGTGAGCAGCACCGCGACACCCTCCTCGCGGCAGCGCGCGCGCAGCTCGGCCTTCAGCTCGTGCGCCGAGATCGGATCGAGTCCGTTCATCACTTCGTCCAGCACCAGCACCGGCGGGCGGCCGAGCAGGGCCATCAGGATCGCGAACTTCTGGCGGGTGCCGAGCGAGCACGAGCCCAGGGCCGCATCCAGCCAGCGCGCGGCGCCAAGGCGGCCGGCAAGGGCAAGAACATCATCGGGCACAGCCGCGAGACCGCGTGCCGCCGCGGTGACTTCGAGCACCTGGCGGCCGCTCAGGTCGCCGGGCAGCACGGCCGGATCGGGCGCGTAGCCGAGCTGGGCACGTGCGGCCAGCGGATCGCGGCTGAGATCGATGCCGGCTACGCGAATCTGGCCACGCACGGGCGCCACCAGCCCCAGCAGCGCGCGGATCAACGTGGTCTTGCCCGAACCGTTGGGCCCGATCAAACCGGTGATCGCACCGGCCGGCAGCTCGAAATCGATGCCGGCGAGCACGACAACGGAGCCGAGGTGCACGGCGAGGTCGCTGACCTTCAGCACGGGCGTCGAGGCATTCATCGGCCAGTCGCCATCGCCCGCCGCCAGGACCAGCCGAGCAGCGCCAGCCACAGCAGCGGCGCGAGCGGCGGCAGGACCTGCAAGGCGCCGAGGACAATGACGAGGTGGAGGCTCGTCCACAGCGGAAAGCGCGCTGGCCTCGCCCGTGCAGCAAAGGCCAACAACGCGCCGTGCAGCAGCAACAAGGCCAGCACGACGACGATCGCGAGCACCCAAAGCGCAGGGGCGCCGACGAGGTGCGCGCCGATCGCGGCGAGCAGCGCGCGCACGAGGCCCGCGCGCCACAGGGTCGGCGCGTAGCCGCCGAGCAGCCTGTGCGGGGTCAGCGGCAGCGCCGCCAGCCAGCCGCGGTCGCCGGCAAGCCGGCGGCGCAGGGCGGCGATCAGGTCGCTGGAGAGCAGCAGGGCCGCCAGCAACACGAGAAAGCCGAGCACAGCCAGCGGACGGGCACCGACCGGCATCAGCAGCAGTCCGGTGCCGAGCGGCCAGGCCAGGCGCGGCACCCGCAGCGCAACCGGGGCGATCGCCACGCCGAGCAGGGCGAGGCCTGTAGCCTTCGCGCGGCGCTCGCGCAAGGACGGAATGGGCACGCTGACCGGATCACGCGTCGGCAGCGCAGGGTGACCGAATCCCGGCCAAAGACCCAGCAGGGCAGTAGCCGCGCACCCGGCCAGCAAGCCGAGCCCGAGCGGCGCGGACGGATCGCTGCGCCCCAGCAGCCAGGCCAGGGCCAGCATCAACAGCACCACACGCAGCAGCAGTCCGCGCCAGGCCACGCGTCGCGCCTGCGCCTCGCGGCGGGCCGTCGCGATGGGCAGGGCTGCGAGCCAGTCGCTGCGGCGCGCGGCGAGGATCTGCTGCAAAGCCGCACGGCCATGCCACCACAGCGCAAAAGCCAGCGCCGCACCCGCAAGCGCCGCCGCGGGGGGCTGATTCCACGCGGCCTGCGCCGATACGAGCGCCATCCAGGGCGCTTCGAGGGACAGCAAGACCAGGACCAGCACCGACGCAGCGACCAGGATCAAGAAGGGCCCCTCGGCACCGCGCACACGCCACAGCGCCACGCGATTGGCGAAGGACAGGCGCGCGGCGAGGGAATCGGGATCGAGGCTCATTGCCGCTTACGGACCGCGTCGGAGCGCTCGAAGTTTCCTTCCTGCAGCCAAGGCGCGGACAGAGTGGCGATTCCCGACAGCGCCCGCACTCGTCACCCCGGCGCAGGCCGGGGTCCAGTCGCAACACCTGGAACCACGGCAAGACCCACTGGATTCCGGCCTGCGCCGGAATGACGAGGTCTCGGGGCCGCAGTCAGGGCCTCAGCCCTCGCAGACACTCCTTTCCGGCCCCGCATACAGGAAGCGCTCGATGGACTTGCTCTGCGTCACGCCATCGAGGGTGTACTCGAAGACGCCCTGCTCGCCGCTCGTGAAACGCAGGCTGGCCTGGCCGACCTCGGGGACCGGAAAGCTCGTCGCCGGCCCGTTGATCTGCGCGAAGGGCACGCCGCTGCTGGGGCGGTTCAGCGCGCCGAGGAAGCGCCCGTCGGGCTGGCGGCTCAGCAGGCCCGACACCCACATCGCCTTGCCGTCGGCACCGTAGGTGTACCAGGCGAGGAAGATCAGGCCCTTGGACTCGATCAGGTGCAGGCCCCAGCCGTTCTCGGCGGGGTTCCACCAGATGTCGGAGACATTGCGGGCATTGCCTCGCGCTTCCTCGGTGAAACGACAGG
>JANJUH010000259.1 GCA_024710675.1 Lysobacterales bacterium | reverse complement strand
TAGGAGCGCCCTTGGGCGCGATCGGACGTGCGGCAGCCCTTTCGCGCGCAGAGCGCGCTCCTACGGGGGGTCGCAAGCGGTAGAGTGTAGCCACCGTCCAGCCGGGGAGCTTCGCCATGCGTCGTCGCGTCACCCACCTCGATCCCTTGTCCGCCTCGCGCGTCTTCGGGCTGCTGCTGTTCGTGCAGGGTTTCATCCTCGGCCTGATCGCCGTGGGGCTGAAGATCGCCGGCGTCACTCTGCCGCTGGACGTGCTGGCGATGCCCGGCGCGACCACGATCACGATGCTGCTCTACGTGCCGCTCACCTTCGGTGGCATCGGCGTGATCTCCGGCGCGCTGCTCGCCTACACCTACAACTGGGTGGCGAAGCGCTTCGGTGGTCTCGAGTACGAGATGGAGCAGTCGAAGTAAACCGGCATCTCGGCCGCTCGTCGCCATGGATCGCCAGCACCTGATCGAGTCCCTGTCGGGAACGGCCGTGCTCGTGTTCCTGGCAATCGGCTGCTTCGTCGTCCTCGCGCCCTTCCTGACCGCATTGATGTGGGCGGTGGTGCTCTGTTATGCAAGCTGGCCGGCCTATCGCTGGGTCGAGGTGCGTACCGGCCATCGCCGCACCTTGACGGCACTGCTGATGACGAGCGGGGTCAGCATCGTGCTGGTCCTCCCCTTCGTCATCGTCGGCATCACGCTGGCCGAGAACGTCACCGCCTGGGTGCAGGCGGTCAAGGCCTGGATCGGCAGCGGTCCGCCGCCGGCCCCGGACTGGCTGTCGAAAATCCCGCTGCTCGGGCCGGAATTGATCGAGCGCTGGACGCATTTCGACCTCGCCGCTCTGCGCGAAGCGGTGCCGCTGCTGGTCAATCCCCTGCGCGACCTGACGCTGGCCTTCGGCGGCGTGCTCGGACGCGGCACGGTCGAGCTGGGCCTGTCGGTCTTCATCGCCTTTTTCGTCTTCCGCCGCGGCGACGAGCTGGCGCATGCGCTGCACCTGTCGCTGTCGCGCCTGGTCGGCGAGCGTGCGCGCCATTACCTCGATGTCGCCGGCGGCACGATCCAGGGCGTGGTCTACGGCATCCTCGGCACGGCGCTCGCGCAGGGCGTGCTCGCCGGCATCGGCTTCTGGATCGTCGGTGTGCCGGGCGCGCTGTTCCTCGGCCTGCTGACCTTCTTCTTCTCGCTGATTCCCATGGGTCCGCCGTTGGTCTGGGGGCCGGTGGTGCTGTGGCTGGCCAGCGGCGGCCACTGGGCGGCGACCGTGTTCATGGCGATCTGGGGTTTTTTCGTCATCAGCGGCATCGACAACATCATCAAGCCCTGGCTGATCAGCCGCGGCGCGCAAATGCCCTTCGTGCTGGTCTTCCTCGGCGTGATCGGCGGCGTGCTCGCCTTCGGCTTCATCGGTGTCTTCCTGGGGCCCGTGCTGCTTGCCGTGGGCTACACCGTGGTGCTGGCGTGGATGCGTGGGGAAGAAGAGGCGGCGGCTGAAGGAGCGTCCTCAGGGCGCGGCGGTCCGGCGACGGGCTGATCGCGCCCGGAGGGTGCTTGGCCAAGGGCCCCGCACACCGCCCCACCCGTAGTAGCGCGCTCTGCGCGCGATAGGGATTTGCCGCAGGCCTCGATCGCGCCCAGAGGGCGCTCCTACGCTCGAGGCGTGCAAGCTCGTCCCGAGTCCCGTCATCCTCAATGCAGCGTCGGCGGCCGCCCGTCCTCGTCGTCCCCCGGCCGTCGCCGCTCCACCGGAAAACGGATCAGCGTGCCGCGTTCCCCGGACTGCGGGCCGTCCCAGATCGGCTTGATGTCGATCGGCGGCGGCGGCTCCAGCGGGTCGCCCGCGGTGGATCCGGGTTCGGCGTCCTCCTCGGCCTCGTCTTCCCAACTGTAGCGGCGTACCGCCGGTGGCGGGTCGAGCTTGCGCCAGAGGATGGCCGCGAGCAGGCCTGCGGCGAGTCCCGCGCCGTGGTACTCGAAACTGATGCCCGGCGCGGTCGGCAGGAAGCCGTAGATCATGCCGCCGTAGAGGAAGAAGACGACCAGTGCGATCGCCAGCGTCACGCGGTCTCGGCGGAGCGCGCCGAGCAGGAACAGGAAGGCCATCAGCCCGTGCGTCACGCCGCTGGCGCCGATGTGCAGCGAGGGGCGACCGAGGGCGTAGACCAGCACGCCGCTCAGGACCCAGATCAGCGGCAGCGCGCGCAGGGTCGCGCGCGGGACGGCATACATGCCGAGGCTCAGCAGCACGAAGGTGGGTGCGCTGTTGGCGGCCAGGTGACCGAGCGAGCCGTGCACCAGCGGCGCGCCGAGGATCCCGACCAGCCCGCTCCATTCGCGCGGCGCCAGGCCGAGGAAGGAGAAAGGCGTGCCGGCGGCCCATTCGGCCAGACGCACCAGCCACAGCAGGCCCACGAACACCGCACCCCAGAACAGGGCGGTTTCCAGCCGGCGGCGATCGCGCTTCAGCGCCTCCGGGCTGAAGGCCGCATCGGGCAGGGGGCGGATGTTCATTCGGCGAGCGGCTCGGCCAGAGGGTCCCCGGGACTTGGGGACGGCCGCCGGTGAATGCAAGCGGCGCCGATCAGCCCGCCGGCGTTGCGGCGTCCTCGTCGGCCGGTTCCGGCGCAGGCTCCGGTGGCGGCGGCGCGATGTCGAAGCCGAGCAGCAGCGGGTCGTGATCGGAGGAGCGGAAGGGATCGGCCCTGAACATGCGCGCATCGATCGCCCGCGGACGATCGCCGCGACGGAAATCGAAGGCCGTCATCTCGTCGGCATTGATGTGCCACACGGCGATTTCGCGGAATTGCTCGGCCAGGCTGGTGCTCATCAGCGCATGGTCCAGGTGTCCGGACAGGCCTGACCACACATACGAATAGTCCGCGCGATTGCCCTCGTCACGGGCGCGTGCGTAGCCGGCTTCCTCGAGCAGGCGGATCGGATCCTCGCGCGAGTTGGCGTTGAGATCGCCCAGGATCAGCACGTCGGGGTCGCCACTGCCGGTGGGGTCGGTGGCGAGCCATGCCGCCAGGGCCCGCGCGGCATCGACGCGCAAGGCGTTCCAGCAGGCCTGGCCGTCGCCGCGATCGCGATTGGCCTCGTCGGCCTCCTCGCAGCCGCCCTTGCTCTTGAAATGGTTGACCACGGCAGTGAAGCGGCCCTTGCTGTCACGCGCCTCGAAGCTCTGGGCCAGCGGTACGCGGTTGCCGCGGGCGAAGGGTCCGCCCTCGAGTGCGGCGGAAGGCCCCACCGGCTCGAGCTTGCGCGTGCGGTAGATGAAACCGACGCTGATCTCGTCACCGCCGAGGCGCTCTCCCGGGGCGCGGATGTAGTCGTACTCGCGCGGGCGACCCCTCGAGGCGCCCAGTTCGCGGGCCAGCTCGGCAATCGCGGAATCCTTGTCGTAGCCGTCGTTCTCGACCTCCGTCAGCGCGTAAAGGTCGGCATCGAGGCCGCGCAGCGTGCTGATGACCTTGGCGCGCTGGCGCTTGAGTTCTTCGGCGTCACGGGCACCGCGCGGCGTCGGAAAGCCGCCGCCCTTGCCGTCGCCGTTGAAGTAGTTCTGTACGTTGAAAGTCGCGATCCGCAGCGCGCCAGCCACCTCGGGCGCGGTCTGCGGGCGTGGCGCGTGGCTCACCTCGACGCGCCCGTCGACATGGATGCGATAGCTGCCGTAACGCTGGTCGAGCACGCCGGCAATGCCGCGCACCTCCGAACCCGCGCGCAGTGGTGCGTCGCCGCTTGGCTGCCGGCGCAACCAGGCCACCTGCTCCGGCATGCCGCCGTCGACGTTGCCGTCGTCGAGCAGGATGCGCGCCCGCGCCTGGTCGGATGCGAGCTGGCGTGCCGCCTCGCCGGGTGGATGGCGATCCGTCGGCACCCATTGGCGCCCGCCGAGTGCGACCAGCAACTCGCCGCGATCGAGCACGGACCAGTTGCCCACCACGGTCGCCGCCGGCTCGATCTCCACGCGCATGCCTTCCCACGCCTCCCAGTCCTCGGGCAGCAGCGGGGCTTCCTCGATCAGCGCCGGCAGCGGCAACTCGTCGGCACGGCCGCAGACGCGGAAATCGCTGAGGTCGACCAGCGCAGTCAGGCTGCGGTTGCCATCGCCGAGCTCGCCGACGATGCCCCGTGCGCGCACCACTTCGCCCGTGTTCACGCGCGGATTGGCCCCGTCGACCTGGAGGAACAAACCCTCCGAGCTCATCGGGTCGCCATCGCGATCGGCCTGTTCCTCCTGCACGAAGATGCCGCCCAGGCCGTCCACATGGGCGCCGACGACCACGGCCTCGATGGTCACCGTGCTGCCGGTCCGGGGACTCCGGGCCTGCGCACCCTGGATGCTGCTGATCAGGTCGGCGGCGTCGCCGCAGGACCCGGGTCCGCTGGTGGCGCCGGATGGCTGGTCGCCGCAGCCGGCGAGCAGCGCCGAGGCCAGCAGTCCAAGCGGGAGCATTCGCTTCTTCATCGGATTCCCCAGACGAAATCGCCGCCCTTGCAGGCGGCGATCAGTGTCGACGATGGCGGTCGGGCTTACTGGTACTTCTGCACCATGTACTCGACCGAGGCGCGCACCTGCTCGTCGGTCAGCGCCGGATTGCCGCCGCGCGCCGGCATCACGCCGCCGGGGCCCTGGAAACCCTCGATCGCATGCTTGACCAGCGTGTCCAGGCCCTGGGCGATGCGCGGGGCCCAGGCTTCCTTGGTCGGCGCCGGGGCGCCGGCCGCGCCGTTCTGGTGGCAGGCGCCACAGAGGTTCTGATAGATGACGGCGCCGTCGAGCGTGCCGCCGTAGGCAACCTGGCTGGCCAGCGCCTGCTGGCGGGCGGCTTCGGCAGCAGCGATAGCGGCCAGGCCGGTCTCGCCAGCCTGCACCGAACCCACCGGCTGCAGTCGAGCTTCGGTGGCCGCGCGCTGGGCGGCGACGCGCTCGCGCTGGATCGAATTGAGATCCTCGATCTTCGCGTCCGGCGTGGCCTCGCCATAACCGTAGAAATTGTTGTTGATCGCGTGCGCCACGATGATCAGCAGCAGCGTGAAGACCATCAGGCCGACGATCAGTTGGGCGAAGTGCTTGAGGAAGACCGCGTCGTGCTTGGTCACGGAGGGACCTCTGTCGATGGAATGTGTGCCGGAGATGCCGGCCTGGCCGGCAATCGAAGCCGCGCAGTATACGTGGGCGGGGCCGAAGTGGTTGCCTTGTCGGCCGGGGAGGCGACATCACGTCACGAAGTGTGCGCCGCGGTCGACCGAGTGGGCGTGAGCCTGCCCGGCGCGGTGCGAAGGTCTATGCTTCGCCACAGATACCTTTGTGATCCCGGCAATGGCCCACTTCATCCTGGTCGTCGACGACGAACCGGACATCCGCTCCCTGGTCCAGGAAATCCTGGCCGACGAGGGCTATGGCGTCGAATCGGCCCCCGATGCTGCCGCCGCCCGCCAGGCAGTGCGCGCGCGCCGTCCGGATCTGGTGTTGCTCGATGTGTGGATGCCCGATACCGACGGCATCACCTTGCTGCGCGAATGGAGCCAGAACGGCCGTCCGCCGATGCCGGTGGTGATGATGAGCGGCCATGGCACGATCGAAACCGCTGTCGAGGCGACGCGCCTGGGTGCCTGGGACTTCATCGAGAAGCCGATCTCGCTGGCCAAGTTGCTGCTGACCGTCGAGCGCGCGCTGGAGGCCTCGCGCCTGCGTCAGGAGAACGAGGGTCTCAAGCGCCGGGTCAGCGAGGTGCCGGAGCCGGTGGGTACCAGCCGGGCCATGCAGGCCCTGCGTGCGCAGATCGAGCGCGCCGCGCAGACCGAGGCCGGCGTGCTGCTCGAGGGCGAACCCGGCACCGGCAAGCAGGTGCTGGCGCGCTACCTGCACGAGCGCTCGCCACGCCGCGAGGCGCCCTTCGTGGTCGTCAGCGGCGGCGCTCTGAGCAAGCCGGATGCGGCGCGCGATGTCTTCGGCGTCGAGGAAGGCGGCGAGTTGCGCTACGGCCTGCTGGAACAGGCCAGCGGCGGCACGCTGTACCTGGACGAGGTAACCATGCTCTCGACCGAGCTGCAGGCGCGGCTTGCAGCAGCGCTGGCGACGCGGCGCTTTTCGCGCGTCGGCGGCCACGAGAACGTCGAGCTGGGTGCGCGCATCGTCGCCGGCACCAGTCGCGACCTTGTCGGCGAATCGGCCGATGGTCGCTTCGACGAAACCCTGTACTACCAGCTCAAGGTGGTGCCGCTGCGGGTGCCGGCATTGCGCGAGCGCCCCGAGGACATCCCGGAACTGGTCCGTTACTTCGCGGGTCATTTCGCCGACCGCGACCAGTTGCCCTATCGCCGCTTCACCGTCGCCGCGCAGAACCGCATGCGCCAGTACCCCTGGCCCGGCAATGTCCGTGAGCTGTCGAACCTGGTCCAGCGCCTGCTGATCCTTGGCCAGGGCGACGAGGTCGACCAGCCCGAAGTGGAGCAGGCCCTCGGCCCCGCCCGCCCGGAGAAGCCGCGCGGCGACGGCACGCTGCCGATCGACCTCGGCTTGCCGCTGCGCGAAGCCCGCGAAGCCTTCGAGCGCGAGTACCTGGTCCACCAGCTCAAACTCGCCGGCGGCAGCGTCGGCAAACTCGCCAAGGCCGTGGGCCTGGAACGGACCCATCTGTACCGCAAGCTGCGGGCACTGGGCGTGGAGTTGAAGGATGGGGATTGACGAGGGCACGAGGGCACGAGGGCACGAGGGCACGGGATCCGGGACCCGGGGCTGTGTGTCGGGACCCGGGATCCGGTACCCGGGACTCGGTGGGTGCGGGTGCGGCAGACCCCTTTCGCCCGTGTTTGGCTTGAAGCTTGTCGCACGAACCCGGCCGCCGTTCGCAACCCGTAGCCCGGATAAGCGCCTAGCGCGCATCCAGGATCCAGGGCTGCAGCGCGATCCC
>JANJUH010000236.1 GCA_024710675.1 Lysobacterales bacterium | reverse complement strand
GCCACAACGAGGCCGACGAGCCGGCGGCCACGCAGCCGCTGATGTACCAGAACATCCGCTCGCGGCCGACGACCCGCGAGTTGTACGCGCGCCGCCTCCAGGCCGAGGGTGTCATCGCGGAGGGCGAAGCGAAGCAGCGCTCGGAAGCCTATCGCGCGGCGCTCGACGCCGGAGAGGCCGTCGTTGCCGAGCTGACCAGCCCGGATCCCGACGGCGTCTCGGTCGACTGGACGCCGTACATGCATGGCAAGCTCACCGACCGCGTCCAGACCGGCGTCCCCAAGGACCGCCTCCAGGCGCTGGCGGCCAGGCTGCACGCCTTGCCCGAAGGGCTCAAGCTGCACTCGCGCGTCGCCAAGATCTACGACGACCGGGTGAAGATGGCCGCCGGCGAGATCCGCATGGACTGGGGCTTTGCCGAGACGATGGCTTATGCCACGCTGCTGGACGAGGGTTACCACCTGCGCCTGTCGGGCCAGGACTGCGGCCGCGGCACCTTCTTCCATCGCCACGCCGTGCTCCACGACCAGGCCACGGGCGGCAACCACGTGCCCTTGCGGACGCTGGTCGAGCACCCCGAGAACGTCACCATCATCGACTCGCTGCTCAGCGAAGAGGCGGTGATGGGCTTCGAGTACGGCTATGCCACGGCCGACCCGCGGGCCCTGGTGATCTGGGAAGGCCAGTTCGGTGACTTCTGCAACGGTGCCCAGGTCGTGATCGACCAGTTCATCAGCTCCGGCGAGGCCAAGTGGGGCCGCTGGTGCGGCCTGGCGCTGTTCCTGCCGCATGGCTACGAAGGTCAGGGCCCCGAGCACTCCTCGGCGCGCCTGGAGCGCTTCATGCAGCTCTGCGCGCTCGACAACATGCAGGTCTGCGTCCCGACCACCCCCGCGCAGATGTTCCACATGCTGCGCCGGCAGATGCTGCGCTCCTTGCGCAAGCCGCTGATCGTGATGACGCCGAAGAGCATGCTGCGCAACCCGATGTCGACCTCCACGCTCGATGACCTCGCCGCCGGCGAGTTCCAGCGCGTGATCAGCGACAGCCTGGCCGCCGATCCGATGGCGGTGCGGCGCGTGGTCATCTGCAGCGGCAAGGTCTACTACGACCTCGTCCAGGAATACGAAAAGCGCGACCTGAAGGACGTGGCGGTGGTTCGCGTGGAGCAGCTCTATCCCTTCCCGCGCCCCGAGCTCTACCAGGAACTGGTGCGCTTCCCGAACGCCACCGAGGTGGTGTGGTGCCAGGAAGAGCCGATGAACCAGGGCGCCTGGTTCCAGATCCGTCACCACCTGAAGGCAGTGATCTCCGAGCGCCACGAGCTGCACTACGCCGGGCGCGTACGCTCGCCGGCGCCGGCCTGCGGCCACCTCGCCACCCATGTCAAGGAACAGGCGGCGCTCGTCGATGATGCGCTGTCCGCCACCGATCTCGGCAACAAGCCCAAGCCCGAATAAGAACGCAAGGAATCCCCGATGGCCGTCGAAGTCAAAGTTCCCGTCCTGCCCGAATCGGTCGCCGACGCGATCGTCGCCGCCTGGCACAAGAAGCCCGGTGATGCGGTCAAGCGCGAGGAGAACCTGGTCGATCTCGAAACCGACAAGGTCGTGCTCGAAGTGCCCTCGCCGGTCGACGGCGTGCTGGTCTCGATCGTCAAGCAGACCGGCGAGAGCGTCACCAGCCAGGAGCTGATCGCGACGATCGAAGAGGGTGCCGCGGCGGCTGCGCCGGAGCCGGCAGCGGCGTCGCCCAGCGCGCCTGCTTCCCCGAGTCCCGCTGCCGAAGGTCAGGCGCCCTCCGTCCGCCGGATCGCGGCGGAAACCGGCATCGACCCGACGACGGTCGCAGGCAGCGGTCGCGATGGCCGGGTGACCAAGGAAGACATGCTGAAGGCGCAGAGCGCCCCCGCTCCGGCCGCCAAGGCGCCTGCGGCGGCCCCCGCCCCGGCTACGGCCGCTCCGGCCGCCGGCACCTCGATCGCCGTGCCCGCCGGTGCGCGCACCGAGCAGCGCGTGCCGATGACGCGGCTGCGCGCGCGCATCGCCGAGCGGATGATGCAGAGCAAGAACTCGATCGCGATGCTGACCTCGTTCAACGAGATCAACATGAAGCCGGTCATGGACCTGCGGAAGAAGTATGCGGAGACCTTCGAGAAGGTCCACGGCGTCAAGCTCGGTTTCATGAGCTTCTTCGTGAAAGCCTGCACCGAGGCGCTCAAGCTGCACCCGATCGTCAACGCCAGCGTCGAAGGCAATGACATCGTCTATCACGCCTACCAGGACATCGGCGTCGCCGTCGCCACCGACAAGGGCCTCGTGGTCCCGGTGCTGCGCAATACCGACTCGCTGACGCTGGCCGATGTCGAGAAGCAGATCGGCGGCTTCGCCAAGCAGGCTCGCGAAGGCGGCCTGCAGCTCGAAGACCTGCAGGGCGGCACCTTCACGATCACCAACGGCGGCGTCTTCGGCTCGCTGTTCTCCACCCCGATCGTCAACCCGCCGCAGAGCGCGATCCTCGGCATGCACGCGATCAAGGAGCGCGCCGTCGTCGAGAACGGCGAAGTCGTCGCCCGCCCGATGATGTACGTGGCGATCAGCTACGACCACCGCATCATCGACGGCAAGGACGCGGTGCTGTTCCTGGTCGCCGTGAAGAACTTCCTCGAGGATCCCGTGCGGTTGATGCTGCACCTCTGATCGGCGGAGCCGGTCGGGGCGGCGTCAGCGGCGAGCGAAGGGTGGCCACCGTTGTGCGGGCCACCTCGCTCGTCATCCCGGCGCAGGCCGGGATCCAGACCGTCCTTGCCGCGCGATCTCGAAAAGCACTGGATTCCGGCTTTCGCCGGACTGACGACAAGGCGAGAGCGATCCGGCGTCGCCATTCACGACCCGCCGCCCCGAAAACTTCAAGCCAACTGAGGCAGCCCCCATGTCCACCTCCTACGATGTCATCGTCATCGGCGCCGGCCCGGCCGGCTATGTCGCCGCGATCCGCGCGGCCCAGCTCGGCCTGAAGACCGCCTGCGTCGACGACTTCATCGGCAAGGACGGCAAGCCCGCGCTCGGCGGCACCTGCCTCAACGTCGGCTGCATCCCGTCGAAAGCGTTGCTTGAATCGACCAAGCAGTTCCACGCGCTGCTGCACACCTTCAAGGACCACGGCATCAGCGCGGCCGAGCCCACGATCGACGTGCCGACGATGATCGGGCGCAAGGACAAGATCGTGCGCCAGCTCACCGGCGGCATCGCCACGCTGTTCAAGGCCAACAAGGTCACGGCGCTGGCCGGCCGCGGCAAGCTGCTGGCCAACCGCCAGGTCGAGGTCACCTTCCACGACGGCGCCACGGAGATCCTCTCGGCGACGAACGTGATCCTCGCCGCCGGCAGCGTGCCGATCGAGATCCCCGGCATTCCCTTCGATGGCAGCCACATCCTCGACAACGTCGGCGCGCTCAACATCGAGAGCGTGCCGAAGCGTTTCGGCGTGATCGGCGCCGGCGTCATCGGCCTCGAGATGGGCAGCGTCTGGCGTCGCCTGGGTTCCGAGGTCACCGTGCTCGAAGCCCTGCCCGATTTCCTCGCCGCCTGCGATGCCGACATCGCCCGCGTCGCCGCCCGCGAGTTCAAGAAGCAGGGCCTCGACATCCGCCTCGGCTGCCGCGTCAGCGGTGCGAAGGTGGTGGGTGACGAGGTCCACGTCAGCTACACCGATGCCGCCGGAGCGAGCCAGGACGTCGTCTTCGACAAACTGCTGGTCGCCGTCGGCCGTCGCGCCCACACCCGCGGCCTGCTCGCCGAGGACTCCGGCGTACGCCTCAATCCGCGCGGCCAGATCGAGGTCGACGCGCACTGCCACACCGGCGTCGAGGGCGTCTGGGCGATCGGCGACTGCGTGCGCGGCCCGATGCTGGCGCACAAGGGCTCCGAAGAAGGCATCGCAGTGGCGGAACTGATCGCCGGCAAGGCCGGACACGTCAACCTGGACACCATCCCCTGGGTGATCTACACCGAGCCCGAGATCGCCTGGGTCGGCAAGACCGAGAAGGAGTGCAAGGATGCCGGCATCCCGGTCAAGACCGGCGCCTTCCCCTTCGCCGCCGTCGGCCGCGCGATGGCGATGAACGAGACCTACGGCAGCGTGAAGATCATCGCCCATGCCGAGACCGACCGCGTGCTCGGCGTGCACATGATCGGCCCGATGGTGTCCGAACTGATCGCCGAGTGCGTGGTCGCGATGGAGTTCCACGCCTCCAGCGAAGACCTGGCGCGCATCTGCCACGCCCACCCGACGCTGTCCGAGGCCGTCCACGAGGCGGCCCTGGCGGTGGACAAGCGGGCGATTCACCGGGCGAATTGATTGCGGGACCCGGGACACAGGTTCGCATCCCTGATGTAGGAGCGCCCTCGGGCGCGATCGGAACTGGCCGCAAGATCCTTTCGCGCGCAGAGCGCGCTCCTA
>JANJUH010000283.1 GCA_024710675.1 Lysobacterales bacterium | reverse complement strand
GACGCGCTGATTCGGGCCGCGATGCTGGCCTGGCGGGACGAGCGAAGGAGTGGGCAATACGGAACAACGGCTGCACTGCTCGAGCAGGCCTTGACCCTGGAACCCGACCACGCGTTTGGCTGGTACATCGCATCCACCTTTTGCCACCGCACCGACGACAGCGAGTGTCCTGCGGTGGACACCGCCAGGAACTGGACGCGCGCTGATCCGGACAACGCCTACGCCTGGGCGATGCTGGCGGGTGCCCAGGGGCATCCCGAAGGCCATGCCGCCTTGCATGAGGCCGCGCAGCGACCGGAATTCCGTGACTACAGCAGCGAAAGTTACGAAGCCTACCTGCAAGCGGTCGAAGGCAGCGGCGTGCCGCCTCCGCCGCACCTCGCGGAAATCCTGCGCGTGCTGGCCCCTGGCGAAGAAACCTCCACCGCCATGGCGGCGGCGCTGTCGGGCACCTACGGGGGCATCCCCCCCTTGCACGGATTCGCCGCGATTCGCCGCCTCTGCAATCCGGACAAGCTCGCCAACGCCCCAGGGCAGGTCCGCGCCAACTGCTTTGCGCTCGGCATGCGAATGGTCCGCCACCCCGGAAGCGTGTTCACCACCATGGCGGGCAACGTGATCGTCCGCGAACTGGTCCCGGACTCGCCGCTCGACGCCTCGATGTGGAGGCTCCAGGCGCGCTACGTCTTCCTGCGCGAGATGCATGACCAGCTGACTGCAGAGCAACTCGCAGGGTATCCGTTCCGGCGCATCCTCGCGGACATGCGCGAAGTGGGGGAACTGGAGTCGTACGCGCGCATCGTCGAGCACTATGGCCTGCCGACGACACCGCCACCCGGATGGAAGCCGAAGAATTCCCGGATCGTGCTGTCGCGACAGGAACGACGGGACCGGCAAGCCACCGCGCCGCCCGCTCACCAGCCCTGATGTACCGAGCGCCGGCGCTGAACCCGGCTGCGCTCTGCGGGCAGCAGATTCGGCATCGGAAGAGCCAGTTCCTGGGGGCCAGGAGCAGCAAAGGCCTCCCCGGGGCAGCGCGATGGCAGCTCCCTTGGGCGCCTTGTCGCCTCCCTTGATTCGTGATCTTCTTGCCGAATCGGACTCAGTCCTGAAACGGTCTGCAACATGCGCCCAGCGCCAGTCGCCGCACCCGCGCCATTCGCCAAGAGCGCGGCAACACCGGGTCCGCGGGCCACGATGTCCGCGCTCATGCTGGCAGTCCTGGTCGCGGGCTGCAGCGAGTCGCCAGCCCCCGACAAGCGCATGTCGTCTGATCCGAATGCGGAGCCGGCCGCTCCGCAGGCTGATCCCGTCGCTGTGGCCCGGCATGTGGCAGGTGCCCGCGTCGCGGCCGTGCGCGGGAACCATCAGGCAGCGCAAGCGCATATGGAAGGGATCCAGCGCGAGGTCATGCAGGCGGGCCGAATGCCGGACCCACGCCGTCCCATCGACCCCGAGGTGGCAAGGGCGGCCGTCCGTGAGATCGACGGGGTCCGCTCGGTGATCTGGCTGGATCGAAGCAACCTGCTGGTGATGATCAACGGCGCCGGCCATCGCACGCAGGCCATGATCAACCGCGTCTGCGCCGGCCTGGCCCCGCTCGGCGACACCCTCGCCGTCATCGTCAATCTCCAGGACGTCACCGCCACCACTGGCGCCGCGGCGCAGACCTTGTCGCGCAACTGCCAACTGCCGAGCGGCGAACGCGCGTTCATGGTCCGTCCGCGCGAAGTCGATGTCGTTCCCGAATCCCTGCGCCGCGAGTTCGAGCGCCAGCAGCTACCGGACGGCTGACCCCACGCGCAAAGAAAATTGGCTTCGGGAGGGCAACAGCACATGCCAAGGCGCGGTGGGCTGGTCAATGCCAGGGAACCCGGGCGATTGCCGCTCGCTGAGCGGGCGCGGATGAGGGCGTATCACCCGACCAACCCCGAAAACGAAGAAACCGCGCCAGGGCGCGGTTTCTTCGGGGTGATCCGGTCGGCTTTGGATGCCGCCGGATCTTCAATTGGTGCCGAGGAAAGGACTCGAACCTTCACGGGTCGCCCCGCTAGTACCTGAAACTAGTGCGTCTACCAATTCCGCCACCTCGGCAGGTGTCGCTCGCGCTCGTCGCGCTTGCGAGCCGTGCACATTAGAGTCCCGACGCAGCGCTGTCAACGGGTACCGAAGCGATGCTTGGCTGTCGTTCAGTACCCTGCGCTATCGCACGACTCGGCATCGAGCAACCCGACTGACCCCGGGCGACCCGTTTCACACCCGTCCCGAGCGCAGCAGCAGCGCCCCGCTTGCGAGCAAGAGCAGTCCCACCAGCAGCAGGGACCACGGATGACCTGTCGGCACCGGCTCGGGCGGCAGGAACACCGGCAGGTTCAGGTCGGCGGGTGTGAAGGCGCCGGGCGCGAAGGTGAAGACCCGCACCTCGTCGATCTCGCCGTCGAAGCCCTCCGTGGGCACCAGCGGATTGCCGCCGACCATGAATCGCCCGGCCGGCACGTTGGGGCCACCAGCGCTCGACTGGATCAGCTGGCCGTTGACGTAGAAGCGGTTCGTGCCGCCGTCACGCACCAGCGCGAGGTGAGTCCAGTTCGTCGTCACCGGCACGACGCCGTCGAGCACGACGCCACCGTAGAGGAATCCGTACTCGGCGCCCGTCCGGAACAATCCCCAACCCGAGCTACCCGTATTGCCGTTGTACGCAATCAGAGCGTTCTGGGTGGTGCGGCCGTTCGACTTGACCCAGGCCTCGACGCCGAAATTGTCCGTCACCGTGCTGAGCACCGCACCGGCTTCGTAGCGATCGTCGGCGCCATCGAAAGCCATCGCCAACTGGCTGTTCTGGAAGGGCGGGCGCACCACACCGTAGGCCGGGTCGCCGAAGCGGGTCAGGCCTGTCGCCCCCACCGAAGGCAGCGTCGGATTTGCGCCGGGCAGTCCGGGCGCCGCACCGGGATCGGCCTCGCCCATCCGGTATTGCGCGAGCACGGTGATCGCGGCATCTGCGGGCGCGACCATGGTCGCAGCGAGGACGAAGGGAGCGAGGAACTTGCGCATCGGATGGCTCCGGGCGGATCGGACTGCGGCGAAAGATAGCGGGATTTGCGCATCGTGGGTCGGGCGAGCGCAGACCCGGCCGGGCCCGGCGACTAGACTGGAATCCACCTGCCCCGCGGAAGGACACCATGCGCCGCCTCGCCCTTGCCTTCGCCCTCGTGCTCGCCCCCGCGCTTTCCGCCCGCGCCGACCCGGTCGCTGCCTATCTCGATGCCTGGCGCGAGACCTACCCGAGCCGCGCAACAGCAGCCGGCGACTATCGCCACGACGATCGCCTGGAAGTGCTCGACGACGACGCGCGCCAGCGCTGGATCGACTTGAACCGGCAGACCCTGGCCCGCGTCGAGGCGGAGATCGCCGGCGCGCCGGCGGACGCGCGCCGGCTCGATCTCGAACTGCTCTCGCGACAGGCGCGGCAGGAGCTGATGGAATGGCAGGACGAGGATCAGGCACGCAACGATCCGCTGTTCTGGGCCGGCCTGCTCGCCCAGGCCAACCTGCACCTGTTCCTGCGCCAGGACCGGCCGGTTGCCGTGCGGATGGGCTTCGTGCTGGAACGCACCCGTCAGATCCCTCGCCTCGTTGATACGGCGCTCGCGGCGCTCGCCGGGGCTGACACGGCCGCTGTTGTCCCGGAGCGTGCCACGGAGGCCGCCGGGCGCCTGCAGGCGCTCGCCGGCTTCTATCGCGATCGTCTCGCGACGGGCGCCGGCGACGATGCCGCGCTGGCGACGCAATTGGCGGTCGCTGGCCAGGCGGCGGCCGATGCGATCGAGCGGCTGGCGCAGCGCGCGGGCGAACTCGGCGCAGCGGGCAAGGCCGACTTCCGCCTCGGCGAGCGCTACGGCGAGCGCTTCGCGGTGGTCAACGGCCTCTCGACCCCGGTGCCGGAGGTGTTGGCGCAGGCCTATGCCGACCTCGCCGCCAAGCGTGAGGAAGCGGCGGCCTTCGGTCGCGGCCTTTGGCCGCAGTGGCTGCCGGAAGAGCCCGCGCCGGTCGACGACGTGGCGGTGTTGCGGCGCCTGTTCGCACAGGTCGAGGCGCGCCGACCGTCGAGTACGGCCGAGCTCGTGGCACAGTTCAAGGCGGATGCCGACGCCGCCTTCGCCTTCGTCCGCGAGCGCGATCTGATGACACTGCCCGAGCCACGCACGCTGGTGGTCGACGTGGCGCCAGCCTGGCTCGGCGGGCAGAGCGTCGGCGGGGTCTATCCCGCCGGACCATGGAGCCCCGAGGCCGAGACGCTGTTCCTGCTGCCGAACGTGCCGGACGACGCGCCGCAGGCCGCGAAGGACCGCTTCTACGCCGCCTTCAACGAGGGCTTCAACCGCATGATCTCGCCGCACGAACTGGTGCCCGGCCACTACGTGCAGGCCAAGATCGCGGCACGCCTGCCGCATCCGGTGCGCAGCCTGTACGGCGACGGCGTCTATGTCGAGGGCTGGGGCAGCTTCGCCGAGCGCCTCTTCCTCGACCTCGGCTGGGGCGGCCCGCACGAGCGCCTCGCGCACTACAAGAACCAACTCGAGAACATCGCGCGGCTGATCGCCGACATCGAGGTCCACACCGGCGGCTGGGACGAGGCGCGCCTGGGCCGCTTCCTCGCCGGGGAGGCCGTGCTCGACGCCCAGTTCGCAGCCAACCTGTGGAAGCGGGCCATGCTGACCAGCCCGCAGCTCACCACCTATCACCTCGGCTATCGCGACATCCACGCGCTCTGGCTGGAATGGCGTCGCCGCCATCCCGAGCGGCCGATCCGCGAGTTCGTCGACGGCATGACGGCGCTCGGCTCGGTGCCGGTGGCGGAGTATCGCAGGGCTCTACTGCGACCGGAGTGAAGCCTCGAGGTCAATCGAGGTATCGATCCGGGACGGGCAAGCCCTGCAGACGAAAAAAGGTCAGCTGGTCGAAGTAACCGCGCTGGAACACGATCCGGCCATCCAGGACCTGGAAAAAGCCACAACCACGCAAGCCATTGGGGTCCGACCATTCGAGGCAAGCCCAGTCGCCGGCATCGAGCAGGTTCTCGACCATGCAGGTCATGGTCGCCCGACCGAACTCGATCTCGAACATTCGCCGGATCGCCGACCGGCCCACCAGGGGAGCCGTCACCACCTGATGGTTGACGGCATCTTCCGAGTACAGCTCGCAGAGGCCATCGATATCGCCTTCATTGAAGCGTCGGACCCACTCCCTGACCACGTCGACGGCGCGCATGAGCTTCCCCCTGGCTGACTGAATAACGGTAACCCGCGGCGGCGGGAGCGGTAAGGACGGCAACCTATACTGGGCGCATACCGATCGGGAGGATCACCATGCCACAGCTCATGAAGGCGCTGGTCAAGCGCGAAGCCACCAAGGGCATCTGGATGGAAGAGGTGCCGATGCCGGAGATCGGCCCCAACGAGGTGCTGGTCAAGCTCGAGAAGACGGCGATCTGCGGCACCGACCTGCACATCTACAAGTGGGACGAGTGGAGCCAGCGCACGATCAAGCCCGGCCTCGTCATCGGCCATGAGTTCGTCGGTCGCATCGTCGACATGGGCGCCGGCGTCAGTGGCTACACGCTCGGCCAGCGCGTCTCGGCCGAGGGCCATATCGTCTGCGGCGTCTGCCGCAACTGCCGCGCCGGTCGCCAGCACCTGTGTCCGCACACGGTCGGCATCGGCGTCAATCGCGCCGGCGCCTTCGCCGAGTACATCGCGATGCCGGCCAGCAACCTGTGGCCGATCCCCGACCAGATCCCGTCCGAGCTCGCCGCCTTCTTCGACCCCTACGGCAACGCCGCGCACTGCGCGCTCGAGTTCGACCTGATCGGCGAGGACGTGCTGATCACCGGCGCCGGCCCGATCGGCATCATCGCCGCCGGCATCTGCAAGCACGTCGGCGCGCGCAATGTGGTGGTCACCGACGTCAACGACTACCGGCTCAAGCTGGCGGCTGACATGGGTGCGACGCGCGTCGTCAACGTCTCCAAGCAGTCGCTGAAGGACGTCATGAAGGACCTCCACATGGAGGGCTTCGACGTGGGCCTGGAGATGAGCGGCAACACCCACGCCTTCAACGACATGCTCGATTGCATGTACCACGGCGGCAAGATCGCGCTGCTCGGCATCCTGCCCAAGGGCGCCGGCATCGACTGGGACAAGGTCATCTTCAAGGGTCTGGTGATGCACGGCATCTACGGCCGGCGCATGTACGAAACCTGGTACAAGATGACCCAGATGCTGCTGACCGGCTTCCCGCTGCAGAAGGTGCTGACCCACCAGATCCACATCGACGACTTCCAGCGCGGCTTCGAGCTGATGGAGTCGGGCCAGTGCGGCAAGGTGGTGTGCAGCTGGCACTGAGGCGACGGTGCCTACCCGCCTCGTCTCCGGCATCCGCATGGCCCTCGGCATCGCCGCGCTCGTCGCGGCTGCGGTGCTGGGCTGGACCGGTTTCGCGCTGATCAGCGACGGCAACTTCCAGACCGAAGGCTCGCCGGCTGGCGCGATGATCGCGGTGATTGCCTACACGGCACCAATCGGGGCGCTGTTGGCGCTGCTGCTGGGGATCGCGCTGGTCAGGGCTGCGCGGCGAAAGTACTGAGGCCAGCCCAGGCCGTGGGTCGGGATTCAGTGGGTCGGGATTCATCCCGACTCTTTTCGATCAAAAGCGTCCGGATGAATCCGGACCCACAAAAAGCGGCTTGCAGCTCCGATCTCGTGTGGGTCGGGATTCATCCCGACTCTTGTTCCAGCAAGAGCGTCCGGATGAATCCGGACTCACCCAATGCCAGTCAATTGGCGGTCGCACGAATCCGCCCGACCTTCAAGCCGCCGTGGGCGGCTCGTTCTCGCGCCGGGTCGGCGTCACCGGCAGCGGCGGCGGCATCGGCGGCAAAGTGGCCGTCTGCGCCTTGCCGGCCGCCACCTCCGCCTCGAGCGCCGCGTGTACGGCCTGCGAGCGTGCGAAACGCAGCGCATCGGTGAAGCGCTTCAGCGCCTGGCGATCCTTGAAGCGCACCCGCAGTCGCCAGCGCCCATCGCCCATCCCCGGCACCTGCGCGAGCAGGCCGAAGTCGTTGAGCTCGATGCCGATCCACGGCATCAGCCAGAACCAGCCGAGGCCACACTCGACCGAGCCGACCTTGTCCATCGGCACCACCAGGGTCTTCGGGCTGCTGCGCAGCACGCCGAAGATGGCATCGGCGGTCTGGAATTCGAGCTTAAGTTCGCGGCCGTCGTAGTGCAGCATGCCGCGCACCTCGCCGAGGCCCTCGAAGGCGTCGGCAAAGACCGACAGGCTCATGCGCGCCACACCGGGCGCGGCCCTGCTTGCGATTTCGCTCATCACTCGAATCCGTCCTCGAACAGTCCGGTACCCCCGGCAAGATCGACGATCACCGCCGCGTCCATGCGCAGGATCGCTCCGGCCAGCTCGCGCGCCCGGGTCATGTTTTGCGGCAGATCGGTAGCCTGATGGTAGTGGGGGTAGATCGACGCACCGTTTTCCCAGGTGAACACGGATGGGATGCCGGCGGCCAGGAAGTACCAGTGGTCAGAGTAGGCGCCGGTGCTGGTGCTGGTGATCAGGTTCAGCGTCGGGGCGTAGGTCTGTGCCGCGGCGACGTACTGCGCAATGAGGCCCTGGTTGGCGAGATTGGTCTCGATGCGCGCGTCGAGTGATCCCGAGGGGTCGTAGCCGATCATGTCGAGGTTGATCATGTGGCGCACGCGGCCGATGGTGCCGGCGGCCTGCAAGGATTCGACCCAGCGGCGGCTGCCCCAGAGCCCCTGTTCCTCGCCTGAAAAGCAGGTGTAGACGATGGTGCGCGCGGTCGGCACGCTGGCGAAGGCACGCGCCAGTTCGATCACGCCGGCGCAACCGGAAGCATTGTCGTTGGCGCCGGGCTGCGGTGCTGCGAAACCATCGCAGCGCGAGCTGTTGCGCGAATCGTAGTGCGCCCCAATCACGATCCACTCGTCCGGCGCCACACTGCCGTACTGGAAGGCGATCGGGTTGGCGATCGTGATCGCCGGCGGCGAGGGACTGCCACAGTTGCCGAGGCCCTCGAGCGTGTATTCGAAGCTCGCAGTCTCGTCGCTGACCGCGCCCAACGCATCGCGGATCCAGTCGTGGGCGCTGCCGAGCGCCGGGCTGAAGCTGTTGCGGTTGAACGCGGCCAGCGCGCTCATCGTCTGGAACCAGCGCTCGGCATCGATGCGATCGACGATGGCCAGCGTCGCCGGCACAGCCGGGCTCGCGGCCTTCAGGCCCTCGGTGTTGCCGGCCTCGCGCGCGACGACGCCATCGGCCGGCAAGGGAAAGCCACTGGCGTCGCTGGCAGCCACGCGCTTCAGGCTGGCCGCCGGCATGCGCAGCAGCTCGTAGCCACCGATCGTGGCCAGCGCCGGTTGCAGCGCCTTGTGGGTGCAGACGTGGTCGCGGATCCAGATCTCGTCGCGACGCAGGGTCCCCGGACCGGGCCGCACGCCAGCGCGACGCAGCCAGGCTTGTTCGGATTCGGCATCGATTGCCAGCAGCAACTCGGTGCCGAACTCGGCGGACCAGAAAACGCCCGGCGCCCGCTTCAATTCGGCAACGGCCTTGGCGCCAGCGCGATGGATGTCGACGACGACCGTCGGTCGCGCCGGCCCACTGTCCGCGAAGGCAGCGAAAGGGGCGAGCAGCAATCCGGCCCAGAATCCTCTGCGCATGATGGAACTTCCCTGGCTCGCCAAGCTCTTCTTCCCCAAGTCTGTGACCCACATCGTAGCGGCAATCGGCATTGAACGGCTGTCGGGCCGTCGGCACTTGGCAACTCGAGCGTCCTGTCAGAGACTTGCACACTGTTCTTCAAGTCGAAAGTCAAGGCCTGATGCCTGCCTGCCCGCGCCCCGCCCCGATTCGTCGCCAGCTCGCCTTCGCCCTCGGCTTGCTCGCCTTCGCCGCCGCTGCCGAGGCAGCGCGCGAGAACATCTACAAGTACACCGACAAGAACGGCGTCACCGTCTACACCAACATCAAGCCCAAGGGCGTGGCCGCACGCGTGATCGGCACCTATTCCTGCCCGGCCTGCAACGTGCGCTCCAAGGTCAACTGGAACCAGACCGGCCTGAATCTCGATGCCTATCGTGAGGAGATTGCCAAGGCCGCGTTGGAGAACGATCTCGACGAATCGATGGTGCGCGCGGTCATCCACGCCGAGAGCGCCTTCCATCCCGAGGCGCTGTCGCCGGTCGGTGCCCAGGGACTGATGCAGCTCATGCCGGGCACTGCCGGCATGTATGGCGTCACCAACGCCTTCGACCCCAAGCAGAACATCGCGGCCGGTGCCAAACACCTGAAGATGCTGCTCGACATGTTCGACGGCGATTTCGAGCTGGCCGCCGCCGGCTACAACGCCGGCGAGAACGCGGTGCTGCGATTCGGCGGCATCCCGCCCTATGCCGAGACCCAGGTCTACGTCGAGCGTGTCGGCATCCTCGAACGCCGCTACGCCAGCGAACTGGCCAAGCAGGCGGCGAACAATGGCAAGGCGGCGACGGTGGCGGCCGGCGGGATGTAAGGACGTGGGTCGGGATTCATCCCGACGCTCCTCGCGCCAACCCCGACCCCACCCGCCGGAACGTCAGGTTGATCCGCTCGCCGAGCACTCGCGCCGTCTTGGGCAGCGCGTGCAGGTAGAGCCGCTGGGTATCCCCGCCCATCAGCAACAGGCTGCCGTGGATCAGCGTAATCGACTGCGCGCGACCACCGGCGCGCGGTTTGAGCTGGAACACCCGCGCAGCGCCCAGGCTGATCGAGGCGATCAACGGGCGCTCGCCGAGTTCGGGCTCGTCGTCGGCGTGCCAGCCCATCGAATCGCGACCGTTCCGATAGCGATTCGCGAGCACGCTGTTGAATCGCGACCCCGTGGTGGCCTGCAGGCGTTCGCGCAGCGTCGCCAGCGTGGGCGTCCATGGCAGCGGTTCGTGGCGCACGCGCGAATAGGTGTAGGCGGCACCGGGATCGCCGATCCACGCCGACAGCCGTGGCGCCGGCAGTTCGCGGCCGAACAGGCGCACGCGGTGCTGCGACCAGGGCAGCTCGTCGACGAGCGCCGCGAGCGTTGCATCGGCTTCGGTGGGCGGCAGCCACTCCGGGTCGCAGGACACCTCGGCACCCGGCAGCAGGTCTGGCAGCCGGATCACCCGACTACCCCGAGTGCGCGCAGCTCGGCAATGCGCAGCGCATCGATGCCCAGTTCGGCGAGCACCTCGTCAGTGTGCTCCCCGAGCAGCGGTGGCGACTGGCGATAGCTGGCGGGGGTCGCCGACAGCCGCACCGGATGCGCGACGATGGGCAGCTCGCCGGCCAACGGGTGCGGCATCGAGGTCTGCAACCCGCGATGGACCACCTGCGGATCCGCGAAGACTTCGGCGATGGTCTGCACCGGCGCCGCCGGCACCTGCGCGGCACGCAGCGCGGCCAGCCAGTCGGCTGTGCTACGGGTCGCGAAACGCGCCGCGATCAATGGAACCAGCTCTGTCCGGGCGAGGACACGCGCTGCATTCGTCGCGAAACGCGGATCAGCAGCCCATTCCGGCGCACCCAAAACCTCGGCAAGGCGCCGGAACTGCCGATCATTGCCAACCGCCAGCATGATCTGGCCATCGCCGGTGGCGAAGGCCTGGTACGGGACGATGCTGGCGTGCGCGCTGCCGTGGCGCGCTGGCAGCTCGCCGCTCAACAGGTGGTTCATGCACAGGTGCGAGAGCCAGGCGACGCCGGTGTCGAGCAGCGGCACATCGAGCTGCTGGCCCTGCCCGGTCGCATCGCGATGGCGCAAGGCGGCAAGGATCGCGGTGGCCGCGTACATTCCACACATCAGGTCGACCACCGCAATGCCCGCCTTCATCGGCCCGCCGCCGGCCTCGCCGTCGGGATGCCCGGTCACGCTCATCAACCCACCGCGCGCCTGCATCAAGGCGTCGTAGCCGGGCTCGCCGGCATCCGGGCCATCCTGGCCGTAGCCGGTGATCGAGCAGTACACGAGGCGTGGATTGATCGCGGCGAGTGCCGCGTGGTCCAGGCCGTAACGCGCCAAGGCGCCGACCTTGAAGTTCTCGACCAGCACGTCGGCGTGCCTGGCCAGTTCGCGGACCACGGCTTGCCCGTCGGCACTGGCCAGATCGACGGCGATCGAGCGCTTGTTGCGATTGGCCGCGAGGAAGTAGGCACTCTCGGTGGTTTCGCGACCCTGCTCGTCGCGCAACCACGGCGGTCCCCAGGTGCGCGTGTCATCACCTCGTCCGGGCTGCTCGACCTTGATCACCTCGGCGCCGTAATCGGCCAGCACCTGCGTGCACCAGGGACCTGCAAGCACTCGGCTCAGGTCCAGCACGCGAACACCGTCGAGCGCACCCATTCCGGTCCTCTTCAGCCCAGCATTGCCAGAGGTGCTGATCCTAGATCTTTCACGAGGGCACGAGGGCACGAGGGCACCGATGAGAGAACTCTTGCAGCACGCTGACAGGGCTCCACTCGATGCGTGGGTCCATGCGATAGAGCGCGGCGTCCAGGCCCGTCAAAATGTGAACTAGTTCTCACTTTCTTGCGTCCGTACGCGAGCGTATGGTAGCTTCGCTCCCGCTTGCGCCGGGGAGGGCGACCAGGCAAATGGAAGGGCTCCGCTGGGGAGCGGAGCCCTTCCACCCTTCTCCTCGCGCATGTCGAACCGATCGACTTCTGGGGAGAACCACGGTGAATCGAATCCTCTTTGCCCTCGTCCTCTGGCTCGCCGCAATGGCGCAGGCCGAGGCCAATCGCGGCGTCGCCTTCATCCACGGCACCGGTCACCAGACCAATGCCCTCGACGACTACTGGCAGCGTCCCTTCGTCGACGGCGTGCGCGCCGGCCTGCCGAACAGCGCCAACTACGTCGTCATCAACTGCAATTTCGAAAAGTACTGGTGGGACACGGCCGCCGCCGGCTGCCTCGCCGGCCAACTGACCAACTTCATCAATGCGCGCGGCATCACCGAGATGACGCTGATCACGCATTCGAACGGCGGCAACGTGGTGCGCTGGATCCTGTCGAACCCGACCTGGGACAGCCGCTACCCGAACATCATCGCCAAGACCCGCAAGGTCATCGCGCTGGCGCCATCGAGCGCTGGCACGCCGCTGGCCAACGCGGTGATGAACGGCAATGTCTTCGAGCAGTCGCTGGGCTGGCTGATGGGCTACAAGTCGGACGCGGTGCGCCAGCAGCAGACCCACTGGATGAGCACCTACAACGCCCAGTGGCTGTTCGGCACCGCCGGTCGCCCGGCCCTGCCGAAGACCTTCCGTCCGATGGTCGGCACCGATGTGCGCACGGCGATCTGGAGCGGCAATGCCTACTGCGGCGGCTATCACCTCAACCTTGGGCTCGAAGCCACGAGCTACTGGCTCGACAGCTGCTCCGACGGCTTCCTCAACTGCTCCAGCCAGTCCGCGGCCGGCAGCGTCTGGTTCTATGACTACCAGCGCACCTCCAGCGGCTACATCCTGAACCACAACCAGTCGCGCCGTGACTGCTTCGGCCTGACTGGCCTCGTACGCGGCTTCCTGTGAGCGGAGGGACGACCATGAATCGCCAATACACCCTGATCGCCGCCGCCCTCGCCGCTGCCCTTGCCGGCAGTGTCTCCGCGGCCGAATTGCGCCTCTCCCCGGCTGCGGCGGTCGACACCGTGCCGACCACCTTGTCGAGCGCTGTCGCAAAGAACGCGGCAACCCTGGAGAGCGCACCGGTCGAGTTCGCCTGGCGCCTCGATGGTGCCCCGCTCGAGGCCATCGCCAGCCCCTACCAGGCCTCCAGCAAGGAATACTGGGACCGTCGCAGTGCCGACGAACTGGTCAAGGGCGTCACGCTCGACACCGTTGCGCCGGGCGCCCTGATCCGCCTCAGCCCGCTCGGCGAGGCGCAGACGAAGGCTCTCGAAGCCCGTGAGGTGATCCTGCGCAAGGACGGCAAGACCTACGCCAATGGCACCGGCATGGTGCTGCTGGCCGATGCCGATGAACTCGAGAAGGGCGCCGCGCCCTTCACCCAGGGCACGACGGTCTTCCGCATCGATCCCGCGCTCGGCGCCGGGCGCTTCGAACTGGTGGTGCCCAAGGCCAACGGCGAGGCCATCGTCCATGTGTACGAGCCGGAGAGCAGCACCAGCCTGGAACTGGCGCTCGACCAGGTCTCCTACCAGAAGGGCCAGCCCATGGTGGTGCGCGCCCGCCTCGCCGACGAGGAGTCGCGGGTCCGCGTGACGCAGATGGGCGGCCTGATCACCGCGCCGGATGGCCAGGTTCACGAGATCAGCTTCAAGGCCGAGGGCCGTGACAGCTTCGCTGCGCGCCTTCCGGCCGACTTTGCCGCCGCCGGCCAGATGGGCCTGTACGAAGTCGAGACCTTCGCCACCGGCACCGGCGCCAAGGGCCGCGTCTTGCGCGACGCCCGCACCGCTTTCGCCTACACGGTGCCGAGCGCTCGTTTTACCGGTGACGCGCGCACGGTTGCAGTGAAGATGCGCGACCCGAACGTGGTCCTCGAGTTCGACGTCGAAGTCGCTGCCGCCAGCCGTTACCAGATCGGCGCGGTGCTCTACGGCACCAGCGCCAGCGGCGAGATGATCCCGGTCGCCGCCGCCCAGAGTGCCGCCGTGCTGAAGCCCGGCATCCACGCCCTGCCCCTGACCTTCGGCCCCGACGTGCTCGATGGCGCCAAGGCTGGCGCACCGTGGGAGATCCGCGACCTGCGCCTGGTCAACCAGGCCGACATGGGGCTGCAGGAGCAGCGCGTGCAGGCGCTGACCCTGGACGGGGTGCGCTGAGGCCAAGGCTGACCGGGACATCAACGCTCGTCATCCCGGCGAAGGCCGGAATCCAGGCTGGACTTGCCTCGAAGGGGCCCGAAAGCACTGGATTCCGGCTTGCGCCGGAATGACGAGAAGTCAGGATCCGAAACCCGCGTGGAAGCGATTCCACCACCAATCACCCGTCACTCCACCACCGGATCCAGATGCCAGACACCCGTCTGGCCATCCGAAAAAGCCGGGCTGCACGAGTACCAGGCCGTGTGGTAGCGCTGCCGGCCTGATTCGACGTCACTGATCCCCTTGCTGGCGGCCGCCTGACGGAACCGTGCCTCCAGTTCCACCAGGTGAACCCCGCGCGGACAGCCGAAACCGATTGCCTCGCGCGGATACAACCACGTCACCGGGTCGCCCCAGGCGTCGAGTTCGATCTCGCCGCGTTCGGCATTCAGGCCCAGCGCCGGCAACGGGCCCTCCAGCAGCATTTCGATTCGATCCTCGAGCAGGGACAACTCGACGATTCGCGTGTCGGCTCCGGGCGGAAGGACTTCGCCCAGCTTGCGGAAAGCCGCGGCGATGTCGCGATCCCAGGCATATCGCGGGACCAGGGGCAGAGGCGTCTCGGCTGTGCTTGAACTGCCCCGGACCCAGAGCCAAGGCAGCACCGGCGCCAGGTGCGGCGGCTCGATCCGCACCTCGCCGTCCTGTGCGACCTCCCGCGTCAGCGGTTCTTCCTGATCGGCCGAGGTCTGGACTTCGATGGCCATGGGCCCGCCTTCGGCCGGCAGCCGGGCGAGGCGCGCGGCCAGTTCGAGCAGCGCATCGGGCGGCGCGTCGTTACCGACATCCGCGCCCTGCTCGGCCCGCAGCATGGGCCTCGGGTGGCGATAGCGCGATCCCAGCGTCCCTCCCGCGTCGGCACACACCAGGTGCTGCAAATGGCCGGGGTTGAGGCCTGCCGGCACCAGCGCCTCGATGCGGCCTGGGGCCCAGGCAGCCCACTCGGCGCGCCAGCCCAATGAGTACCCCTCGATCCAGAATCTGCGGCACCGGGCCAATTGCTCGACTGCCGGCAGCACCCGCCAGGCGGCCAGTTCGGACGCGGCTCTGGCCGCCAGGTCGCGTTCGCGCGCGTCGATCGCCGCGAGATCGCGCTGGTCGATTTCCCGCAAGCCCATGAAGACGGCAACGAAGAAGGCGACCGCGACCACGGCCTGCCACCACGACGACGTTTGTTTCCCCGATCGCGAGCGGGCCATTCCTGCGGTCCAGTGCCGATAGCGAATTGCACGTTAGCGCGAAGCCCGGGCCGCACGCCATGGAAGCAACCATGCCATCCGGCACGGGACACTCGGTCACACTCTGGGATACTGAGGCCTTGATCGCAAGGAGCCCAGGACATGACTCGCCGCGCCCTGACCGCCGCAGTACTGATCGCCCTCGCCGCCACCGTGTTCGCCGTCCGGCCTGCCGAAGCCCGCCCGAAGATGGCTGATCCCGCGCACATCGCCGCCCAGAGCGAGGGTTTCCTTGCCTATCACCCGGATCTGCGCTGGCGCAAGGAAGGACTCGGGCTCTACGAGGACGGCAAGCTCGAACTGGCCTACAAGGCTTTCCGTCGCTCGGCGCGTTATGCCGACAAGGGCGCGCAAGCGATGGTCGCGGAGATGCTCTGGAAGGGCGAAGGCGTCGAGCGCGATCGTGCACTGGCCTACGCCTGGATGGATCTCGCCGCCGAGCGCAACTACCCGGACTTCGTGAAGTTGCGCGAGTACTACTGGCAACAGCTCGATGCCCGCGAGCGCGAACGCGCCATCGCAGACGGTGCCGGGGTCTATGCCGATTACGGCGATGACGTCGCCAAGAAGCGGCTCGAGCGCGAACTCGAAAAGGGCCGCCGGCAACTCACCGGCAGCCGCACCGGCTTCAAGGGCGCATTGACCATCTACGTGCCGAGTGGCGCCGGCTGGGTCGGCCTGTCCGGCGAGCAGTACTACAGCGACCGTTTCTGGAAGCCCGACCAGTACTTCGAGTGGCAGGACCAGGTCTGGCGCGACCAGTCACGCGGGCGCGTGGAGGTGGGTGCGCTCGAGGATGCCGATGCCAAGGCGGATCCGGAAGCTGATTGACGGCTGTTCGGCTTTAGCCCCCGGGAGCGCTGAAGGCGGATTGCCCTATCCGCACGCAAAAGAGGCCAAGAAGAGCAAGAGCGCAAGGGAAGACGGTCACCTCTCGGCTCCCTTCTCTTTTAATCTTTTGCGTCCTTTGCGTCCTTTGCGGATCCAAAAGGCTCTTTCATCAGGTGCTTGGACCCCCTCCACACGACCATGCCCCCAGCGGGGGCTGGCGGTTATGCTCGACCCACTGACGCTGAAGCGGAGGCACGAACCATGAGCGATACGAAGGCGGCACTGTCCCGCCTGATCGGCGGAGGCTCGAAACAGGGTGGCGATGGCCGCGGTGGCAATGCCGGCACCGGCGCTCTCTTCGCAATCCTCGTGCTGGGCTTCGCCCTCTGGGGCCTGCTGTCGAGTTTCTACACCGTGCAGCCCGAGGAGCGCGCGGTGGTCAAGCG
>JANJUH010000199.1 GCA_024710675.1 Lysobacterales bacterium | reverse complement strand
GAACCTGATGGGGCGGAACCGGAAGGAGGACGGCACGCCGCAGGACGGGCACCGGCGCCTGATCTGCACGGGGCACGCGCACGGAGCGGGATGCGTGACGGGCGGATCGGTGAGCGTCGTGCCGGTCGAGCGGGCGATCTTGAGCTATTGCGCTGACCAGATGAACCTGACCGCCCTGCTAGCCGGCGAGGACCGCACGCAGCCGCTACGCGCGCGGCTCGCTGCGACGCGAGCGCGGATCGCCGAGCTGGAGCAGCAGATCGAGCGCATCACGACTGCCCTGCTCGAAGCTGCCGATGCCGCGCCGCTGGCCTTTGCACGGAAGGCGCGAGAGCTCGAAACGCAGCTCGCCGCGGAACAGGCAGCGGCGCAGGAAGTCGAGCACGAACTCGCATCGATCGCACGGCGCGAAACCCCGGCGATTGCCGAGGCGTGGGCAGCGATCGCCGACGGGGCGCTCGCGATGGATGAAGATGCGCGGCTGAAGGCCAGGCAACTGGTCGCCGACACCTTCGAGCGCATCGTGATCTACCACCGGGGGACGATGCCGGAGTCGAGCGACGGGAAGACGATCGACATGCTGCTGATCGCCAAAGGCGGCACGGCCCGGGCTATCAGCGTCGACCGGAAGACCGGCGCGTGGCGCGGCTGTTGACTGGTGCTTCAACGCTGAATCGGAGCGCGATCCGTCGTAACGACGCGCCCCTTGAACCATACCGCCCGCCAGATCCGCCACGGCACCGTGCTCGGGCTTTCCGGCACAAAATGCCTCACCTCTGCACGGTCGAGCCCGCCCGGCGGCGCCCACAGCACATGCGGCACCCACAAGTACCGCGACCGCCTGACGATGATGTAGCCGCCGTGCCGCCACCACTGGCGCAGGGCGTACAGGATGCAGTTGCCGCGCGTCATCGTCACACCCTGCACGTCACCACGACCTGCGCCCCGTCAAGCGCCTGCAGCGCCTCCACTGCCCCCTCCGCCGCCCTCATCTGCTCGCGGTTCGCCAGCAGCCGGAGCGCTGGCCCGCAATCCCACTTTCTCTGAGGTGGCAGCAGTGAGGTAAGCGTTGAGCAGGCCGCCAAGAACAGCGACGCCACCAGCAATGGCAACCCTCTGCTCATCGGTCATCTCCACATTAATGAACGGTGCGATGGCGCCCAGAAGACCCAGCAGCGCATTCATGGCGAGCTGCCGGTTCTTCCAAACTGCCGGGTCCGTCAAGCTGCTGCCGTACCGAAGCGCCGACAACGCGGCGAGGAACTTGCCCATGGTCATATCCTCCAGAAAGCGCGCCACAGCATCCTCTGCCAGGCGCTGATGATCTTCAGATTGCTGGCCGTGATGCTCTCGAAGGCCTCGTGCCACCGGCAGGCCTGGGATACGACGGGCCGCTGCGGCTTCAGCGGGATGACTTCGGCGAGATAGGCCATGCTCGTGCCTCCTACGTGATGACGGTTTCCGCTACCTGGTGGAGCGCGACGCGATCCGCGCGCCCGGTCTGCCCGCCGTTGATGCGGCGTGTGATGCTGTCGAACTCGCCGGCATCGGCCAGCGCGTTGAGGCCGCGCGACTCCCAGTACCAGCCCGCCGACAGGCTCGCCCACCGATATGACTCGAGCAGGCCGGGGTAGGCGACGAAGTCTTCGCCGAGGGCGTCGGACACTGCCTGGTAGTTCGCTCGCCCGGTGATCTGGATCAGGCCGCGGCCCAGGTATCGTTTTCCGTCGCCAAGCTCGGTGTTGCCCAGGTCGGCGCGCCCTTCATACCGCTGCTGCGCCGGCGTCGGGCCCCAGATCTCGCGCACGTAGCGCAGTCGCCCGGACTCGTGACCGATCTGGGCGAGGAAGGCCCGGATGCGCGCCGGCGTGACGATTCCGGCTGCCCACATCGCGGCATTGAGGTGTGGTGCAAACTGGGCGGCACGCACGAACGGACATTCGTACAGCACGACGAGCTGCTGCGGGGTCACCAGGATGTCGTGACGCGCCGTCATCGCTCGACCTCGACACCCAGAACCCGATCACGCCACCGCTCGTAAATCAGCATCGACCGCGTGCCCATGTGGGCTGAGATCGCCACGAGCGCGGATCGCCCGTAACCCGTGATCCCGGCCGCCTCGCACAGCATGTGCGTGCAAATGCCGACGAAGATGCAGATCACCGCGTCGAGGATCAGCGCCCGAACTGAGAACACCTCCCCGGCCCGCACCTTCGCCGCGTACTGCGCGGCCGTCGCGATCATGCTGAGCATGAGCGTGGAGACCCACGGCAGGATCGGCGGCAAGGCGTCGTAGAGAGACTTCCACAGTCCGGCATCTTTTTCGGGCATCGTCCTCATCCTCAGTTGGCCTGCACTACCAGCGCCCCCGGCGGTAAGTTCGGCGGCAACGCACCCGCCGGCAGCGTCACGACCTGCGCCAGCGGGATCGTCATCAGCGTGTTGCCGGCGGTCGGAGCGTCGAACAGCCGGACCTTCTCGGCGTCGATCCAGTCGTTCATCGGACTCGCCCACTGGACATAGTCGGCATTGCCGCTGCCGCCCTCGTCCGTCGGC
>JANJUH010000178.1 GCA_024710675.1 Lysobacterales bacterium | reverse complement strand
ATCAGCCAGGCGCCGACCAGGTACAGGCCAGCCATGCGGATGACGTTGCGGCGCTTGAGTTCGGAGAGGATGCTCATGGGCTGAGCACACACAGGGCCGCGCGCTCGATCTCGTCGGCAGGCGCGATACCGGCATCCAGCGTCAGCAAACGACCCTGCCGCTGAGCAGCCAGCCGCAGCAGATAGCGGTCAGTGGTGTCCCGGTGCGTGCGAAAGGGGTAGATCCTGAACGCCTCGTCGGCAAGGGCGATGGCGTCGGGCCAGAACACGTGCCGTGCGTCGTCGTGCAAGGCCCGCAACAACGCCAAGGCCTGCTCGGGACTGTCGACCGGATTCGGATAGCGCGGGTGGCTGGCGATACGCACGAAACCGAGCTCGCTCAGCGGGCACGTGGAAACGGCGTGGGAGCTTTCCGCGTACCAGCCGCGAACGCGAGCATGATTGACGTGCAAGGGGTCGAACAGCGCGAGCAGCACATTGACGTCCAGCAGGAATACCGGCGAGACACCGGCCGCTGCACTCTTCGCCTCGCCCGCCTGCTGCACTGATCCACGGATCGAGGCCTGGCGCCCGCTCACGCCAGCTCGTCCCGGAGTGCATTGACGATCTGCAGGTCGGCCTGACCCGCGCCGGGTTGCACGGGCATCACCGGCAATCCGCCCGGGCCCGCATCCAGCGTCGTCGGCGCGAGCGCCTGCCGCAGGAGATCCGTCACGGCTTCACCCAGGGTCTGTTGCCGACGCATGGCGACCTTGCGGACGGACTCCAGAACCGCGTCATCAATGGCCAATGTGGTTCTCATCGCCGGATCTCCGCATCAAATCGGATTCGCGCATCATACGCGCATATGGTGCAGAGCGCAGCGGACTGCTGCACCCGCGATTCGCTACACCGTCAGGGTAGAAGAGTTCCGCCACCCGCTCCGCACCAGCTTCGCCTGGCGCACTGGATGCCCTCGCTTGAAGCCAGCGAGGTACAGCCCGGCCATGCGAGATACATTGCGGCGCTTGAGTTCGGCCAGGAAGTTCACGGCGGCGTCCCGCAATCGAGATGATCGCCGCCGGCCTCGCGCACGCGCCGGCATCCCGGCGGATAACCGCGGGTTTCCCACATGCGCACTATCCCGAGATTGTTCGCGAGGGCAAGGAAGCGCGGGTGCTCGCGCAGCTCCCGGCTTGAGGGCAACCAGGCCGAGCGCAGCCACCACTGGCGGCGCCGATCGTCGCGATCCTGCTGCAGGATGCGCTCGGCGAGATCGAGAACCCTGTCGAAACGGCGAATCGCGATGTTGATCTCGATGTTGGTCGTGGAGCCATCGACATCGAGCTCCGCGAGAAGCTCGGTGCGGCTTGGATCGAGCAGCAGTTCTCGCCATTCGCGAGGCGTGGCGGCACCCGAGATCGATGTACTGGCCGCGGTGATCTCGTCCCACAGAGCCACGGCGCGCCCCCGCTCGCCGCGCGCGGCGAGGTCGTAGGCGACGACGGCGAGCGCAGCATCCCAGCCTTGCGCCAGGCCGGTCCGCGCGCTCGCCTCTGCTTTCTCGTACTGCCCCGACGACAGGTAGGCGATCGCGAGATAGCCGTTGTTGATGCCCGCAAGCGGGTCCTGCCGGCGCGCCGCCTCGAGGACGCCGACCGCCTCGGCAACGTAACCCGTGCGCAGCAGCACGAGGCCCCGCCACATCATCGGGGTCGAATCCTGCAGGCTCAGCGCCGACGAGGCCTCCAGCATCTGCAGCGCGCCGACAAGATCGCCTTCGCTCTCCTTCAACTGGCCACGCAGGGCGAGCACCACCGGGTGCTGCGGTAACAGCGCCTCGGCCTTGGCCAGCGCCAAACGGGTGTTCATGATGGCTTCGGCGGCACGGACCTCGGACTCGACATGGTATCCGGGCGCCACCAGCCAGGTGGCTGCGAGATAGATCCAGGCCTCGCCGAATGCCGGGTCCTTCTCCACCGCGCGACCGAGGTCGTCGATGGCGGCGAGCAGTTCGTCGCGGGCCTGGAAGCGGGCGCGTCCGCGCAGGAAGTCCTGGTAGGCCTCGAGGTCGGCGGTCGACGCGGTCACCGCCACCTCGCGCTTGCCGAGGATGGTCTCGAGCTCCCCGGTGATCGCCTGTGCGATCTCCTCCTGTACCTCGAAGATGTCGACGAGATCGCGGTCGAAAGTCTTCGACCAGAGATGGGCGTCGCTGCTGGCGTCGATCAACTGCGCCGTGATGCGGACGCGCGGGCCCTGCTTGCGCACCGAACCTTCGAGCACATGGCGCACCTCGAGCTGGCGCGCAATTTCCGGGATTGCCGTGTCCTTGCCCTTGAAGGAGAACGACGAGGTGCGCGAGGCCACCTTGAGACCCTCGATGCCGGCCAGCACGTTGAGCAGCTCTTCGGAGATGCCATCGGCGAAGAACCCGTTCTCGGCATCGGTGCTCAAGTTGAGGAAGGGCAGCACGGCGATCGAGGCCGCCGGCACGGCTGTCCCGGATTCCGGTATCCCGGATTCCGGTACGCCCTGAGTGGCGGATGCAGGGCTGGAGACCGCCTGGTCCTGCGTAGCCACCGACGCCATGCTTGCGGGGCTTTCGGACGCACCCTGCCCCGGCGCCAGCAGGAACTTGTCCACCGCGAAATAGCCCAGCGCCAGCAGCAGCACGACGATGATCATGCGATCCATGCGCCGTGCCGTCTGCGGTGCGATCGAACCGGCGGCCGTTACCTCAGCGTCGCGCTTCAGTCCCTCCGGCGTCAGCTCGTAGATCCACGAGAACACCAGCGCCGGCACGAAACCGATCGCCAGCAGCAGGATGATCGCCCGCAGCACCCAGCCCGGCACATCGAAGGCCGGCAACAGGGTCTCCGCCACCTGCACCACGAGCCAGGCCACGACCAGGTACAGCCCGGCCATCCGGAAGACATTGCGGCGCTTGAGTTCGGCGAGGAAGCTCATGCGGCGGACTCCATCGCGGCGATGCAGCGCCGGGTCATGGCGCAGCCTCGCGTTCGGCGGTCGCCTTGAGCCCGGCTGCCAGGCTCCGAACGGCTCCGAGGGTCCGCAGATGGTAGCCGTTGAAGGACCAGAAATTCTTCATCGCGGCCAGGAGCTCGGGATGAGTTCGAGCCACTTCGGCAGCGGCCTCCACGGGCATGGGGTCGATCCAGGCCACACCGGCCTGTTGGAGGGCGCGGGTCAGTTCGTCGCGGTAGATGGTCAGGCGCGACTCGATGCGCTGCAGGTCGCGAACGGCTGCGTCGTACTCCTGCATGCCGCGCGTCAGCTCCTGGTTGCGCACCAGCCGGATCCCGCCAGTGCTGACCAGGGTGCTGTAGGTGAGATCGGAACTGTCGAAGGTCACCAGCAGGGACATCGCCATGATGACCGACTGGGACGCCGTCGGCTGATAGGCCGCCACGCTTTCGATGGGCACGTCGCCCTCGGGCATCGCCCGGGTGCTCGGCATCGGTTTGCCGGTGGCCACCGTGATCACCGCCGCGAGCGCCGACATGCGCCATTCGGAGACGCGGTAGACGTTGTCGATCTTGCGCAGATCGCTTTGCAGGTCCTCGGCAAGGTAGCCCAGATAGAGCGTCTCGTTGGCGCGATCCTCGCGTGCGGCGTTCCAGTTGGAGGCCTGGATGCCGATGTAGACACCGATGACGACAATGACGAAATCCACGCCGACGGCGAACCAGTTCTGGTCCTTCACGTGCTGCCCGATGCGGCGCAGGATCATCGCTCACCCCGATTCATGCTGGCGGCGCCTCGCAAGCCGGTTCGGGGCCGGACTCATGTTTGCTCCGGACACGACAAGCGACGTCCCTCGGGACTGTGAGCAGGCTGGCAGCCGCGCGGATAGCCGTAGCTCTCCCAGTACTCCACCCGGCCGCGCGACTGCATCAGCTGGAAGTAGCGCGGGTCTTCGCGCAGCCAGCGCATGGCCGGCAACCAGGCGCTGTTGATGATGACCCAGGTGTTGGCCTTGCCCTGGTCGATCAGGTCGAAAGCCACCCCGCCGCGATCGAACATCAGTGACGCGCCGAGCAGGTTGATACCGGCCATTCCCTGCACCGCCAGATCGAGCTGGGCCTGCTCGAGCGAGGGATCGCGCAGGGCTGC
>JANJUH010000278.1 GCA_024710675.1 Lysobacterales bacterium | reverse complement strand
GCTTTGCCGCAATTTTCCGGCGCTCGTCCCCCACCCCCCCCCCACCCCCCACCTACCCCCACGCGCCCCCGGGGTGGGGTGGGCGGGCAAAAACCATGGTCGCGTCCACCGCCGCGCCGGTTGTCCGCGGCCGGCTTGTGCCGTGCGGGCTTCTTCTTGGCGCGGCGTGCCGCGTCGGAGAGGTGCAGCTGGCCGAGGTCGAAGCTGGGTTCGACCTCTTCGCCGGCGGGCACTTCCTCCGCCAGGATGCGGGCCGGTGCGGCGCGCTTGACGCCCGCCTTGTCCGGTTTGTGGCCGCGCGGGCGCTCCTCTTCCTCGCGTCGCGTCTTGGCCGGCTTCGCAGCCTCGCCGGGTTTGGCGGCGGCGTCTTCGGGCTTGCGCTTGGCTTCTTCCTCGGCGGCGCGTGCGGCAGCCTCCTCGGCGGCGCGCTTTTCCACTTCCTCGCGCTCGCGGCGGCGCTGCTCCTCGAGCTCGCGCTGCTTTTCTTCCTCTGCGAGGCGGCGCATCTCGGCTTCGCGCCGGATCACATCCTCGGTTTCGCGGCGCAGGGCCGATTCGCGCAGCAGGCGCTGGGCCTCCTCGCGCTCGGGGTCGGCTTCGGCCTGCTCGGCCACGGCGCTGCGCTTGATGTACACCTTCTTCTGGCGGACCTCGACGTTGACGGTCTTGCCGCCCCGTCCCTGGCCGGCCGAAGGCAGGGTGATCTCACTGACGGTCTTGCGCTTCAGCGTGATCTGGGCCGGGGCCTGCAGATCGGGCTTGGCCTTGCCGTGCTGCGAGCGCAGGTGCTCGAGCAATTTGACCTTCTCGGCGGCGCTGACCTCCTGCTGCACGCCGGAAAAGCGCATGCCGGCCTCGGCCAGCTGCTCGAGCAGGCGCTCCGGACTGACGCCCAGCACGCCTGCGAGTTTCTCGACGGTGACTCCAGCCATGATCGACTCCAGTTCCTTATTCCGCCGCGAACAAGTGGGCGCGGGCGGCCATGATCAGCGCCGAACCGCGTTCCTCGTCGAGGCCCTCGATCTCGGGCAACTCGTCGGTGGCGAGGTCGGCCAGGTCGTCGCGGGTGCGGATGCCTGCGCCCGCCAGTGCATAAGCGATCGCCTCGTCCATGCCCTCGACTTCGAGCAGCGAGGGATCGGGCTTGTGTTCCTCGAGCTCTTCTTCCTTGGCGATCAGCTCGGTCAGCAGCGCGTCGCGGGCACGCGCCCGCAGCTCCTCGACCAGGTCCTCGTCGAATTCGTCGACCGAGAGCAGTTCGCCGGCCGGCACGTAGGCCACTTCCTCGACCGAGGTGAAGCCCTCGCGCACCAGGATCGCGGCGATCTCCTCGTCGACCTGCAGGCGGTCGCGGAAGGATTCGATCGCGGCCTGCGACTCGCTCTCGCTCTTCGCCTGCGCCTGCGCCTGGGTCATCACGTTGAGCTGCCAGCCGGTCAGCTTGCTGGCGAGGCGCACGTTCTGGCCACCGCGGCCGATCGCCTGCGAGAGCTTGTCCTCTGCGACGGCGAGGTCCATCGAATGCTTTTCTTCGTCGACGATGATCGACAGCACCTCGGCCGGCGCCATCGCATTGATGACGAACTGGGCCGGATTGTCGTTCCACAGCACGATGTCGATGCGCTCGCCGTTGAGCTCGTTCGAGACCGCCTTGACGCGCGAGCCCTGCATGCCGATGCAGGCGCCGACCGGGTCGGTGCGGGTGTCGTTGGCGCGCACGGCAATCTTGGCGCGGTCGCCGGGGTCGCGTGCTGCGGCCATCACGTTGACCACGCCCTGGCCGACTTCCGGCACCTCGAGCTTGAACAGCTCCATCATGAACTCGGGCGCGGTGCGCGAGACGAAAAGCTGCGGGCCGCGCGATTCGGCGCGCACGTCGAATAGATATCCACGAACGCGGTCGCTGGTGCGGAAATTCTCGCGCGGGATCACCCGTTCGCGCAGGATGATCGCCTCGGCATTGCCGCCGAGGTCGAGATACACATGGCCACGCTCGACGCGCTTGACCACGCCGGTGACGAGTTGGCCGACGCGATCCTTGAACTGATCGATGACCTGCGCGCGCTCGGCCTCGCGGACGCGCTGCACGATCACCTGCTTGGCGGCCTGTGCCGCGATGCGGCCGAATTCGGCGTTCTCGATCTGCTCTTCGACGAAGCCGCCGATCTCGACCGCGGGGTCCGTCTCACGGGCCACCGTGTGGGCGGTCTGGCGCTCGGGAAACTCGAGCGGGGCGTCGTCCTCGATGACTTCCCAGCGGCGGAAGGTTTCGTAACTGCCGTTGATGCGGTTGATCGCGACGCGGGTCAGGATGTCGCCGCCATGCTTGCGCTTGGCGGCCGTGGCCAGCGCGGCCTCGAGCGCCTCGAAGATCACGTCGCGCGGCACGCCTTTTTCGTTGGCGACGGCATCGGCAACCAGCAGGATTTCCTTGCTCATCTCTCAGCCTCCGGAGCGGCGCGTTCCCGGCGCCACCTTGTCGAAACGCGGCACCAGCCGCGCCTTCTCGATGTCTGCGATCGGCAATGCGGTCGGCACGCCGTCCTGGATCAGGGTCAGGGTGTCAGCATCGACGGACTCGATGCGGCCCTGGAAGCGCTTGCGCCCGGCCAGAGGCGCGACGAGCTGCACCTTGGCGTCGTGGCCGACGAAGCGCGCGTAATGACTGGCCTCGAACAGCGGCCGATCGAGGCCTGGCGAGGACACTTCCAGCGTGTACTGGCCGGCGATCGGGTCAGCCACATCGAGACTGGCCGACACCTCGCGGCTGACCGCCTCGCAGTCCTCCAGCGTGATCGGTCGCTTCGCGTGGTCGATGTAGATGCGAAGCAGTCCGCCGCTGCGCGAGGGCGCGTACTCGATGCCCCAGAGCTCGAGGCCGAGGGCCTCGATGGTGGGGCCGAGCAACGCGGCCAGCTCGGACTTCTTCGCCTGTGACATGAACCGCCTTGGGTCGAGTAGCGGGCAACAAAAAAGCCTCCGAAGAGGCTTTCGTGTGAAAACCAGTGGTAGCGGGGGCAGGATTTGAACCTGCGACCTTCGGGTTATGAGCCCGACGAGCTGCCAGACTGCTCCACCCCGCACCGGAAGCAGCGCATGGTAGCGGGACCTCTGCCGGCATGCAAGCGCGGCGTGGCGTCTTTGTCGAATCCGGTGCCCGATGTTCAGTTTGGGCGGTGCCGGCGGAACGGTGACGGCCTCTTGCGGACAAGAAGCTCTTTTTTGGTCCGCAAAGGACGCAAAGGACGCCAAGAAGAGCGGAGCAAGGCTCGTCTTTCGTCGAGAGCAAGGTCACTGGCTGAGAAGTCCTTTCCTTGCTTCTCCTTTGCGTCCTTAGCGTCCTTTGCGGACCCAATGCTCTTCGTTTCTGCTGGGGTGGGGGCAGAGCGTCCGGATGAATCCGGACCCACAGACCGGCAAACTCGCCGCTTCGAGGCGCCTGCCGCAAGCTGGGGATCTGGCGCCGCACGCCAGCGCACTCGCCCCAGCCCCCAGCCCCCAGCCCCGCTTCTGCTTCCCCCCTTTCCGCTATCGTCACGCCACCCGCCCCTTTGCCAAGCCGATGTTCAGCGCCGACCTGCTTGCCGCCAACCTGCTGTCGCCGATGGTGCTGGCCTTTGCGCTCGGCATGGTGGCGATGAGCCTGCGCTCGGATCTCGAGATCCCGGCTTCGATGCATTCGGCGATGTCGATCTTTCTCTTGCTCGCGATTGGCCTCAAGGGTGGCAAGGCGATCGCGTTGTCCGATCCCTCGACCCTGGTCATCCCGATCCTGGTCACGATCGCCGCGGGCATCGTCGTGACCTTGCTGGCCTACGCCGCGCTGCGGCGGCTCGTCGGTCTGTCGACGGTGGATGCCGCGGCCGTTGCGGCGCACTACGGCTCGGTGTCGGCGGTCACCTTCATCGCTGCGCGCGACGTGGCCGAGCGGGTGCTGGGACCGACCGAGGGCCTGCTGGTGGCGCTGGTGGTGGCGCTCGAGATCCCGGCAATCGTCGTTGGCCTTTGGCTCGGCCAACGCAAGGGCGGCGGACGGTTGTGGGTCAGCTTGCGCGAGGTGCTGACCGGGCGCACGATGATGTTGCTCGGTGGCGGCCTGCTGATCGGCGTGCTGGCGGGGCCGGAGCGCGCGGCGCGGGTGGAGCCGCTGTTCGTCGGCCTGTTCGACGGTGTGCTGATGCTCTTCCTGCTCGATCTTGGCATGGCCGCTGCGCGGCGCCTGCGCGATGTGCGGCGGGTCGGCGTGCGCCTGGTGGCATTCGCCATGCTGATGCCGGTCGTGGCCGGAACACTCGGTGTCTTCGTGGCCCACGGGATCGGATTCTCCGCTGCTTCGTCGGCCGTTTTCGGCGCGATGCTGGCCTCGGCCTCCTACATCGCCGCGCCTGCTGCCGTGCGCCTCGGCCTGCCCGAGGCCAATCCGAGTCTCTATCTGACTGCGGCACTCGGCATGACTTTTCCCTTCAATCTCGCGATCGGGATCCCGATCTACCTCGCCGCTGCCCGCTGGCTCGCCTCATGAACCCGACCGACCCCAATGCCCCGCTGAACTGGCGCCCGGTGCGCCATCTCACGATCATCGCCGAGCGCCTGCTGAAGGACCGCATCCTCAATCACCTCGACAAGCTCGGGGTCAGCGGCTACACGGTGATCGAGAGCGAAGGCCGTGGCGACCGCAGTTTCGTGGTCGACGAGTGGCAGGGCGACAACATCGAGATCCAGGTGATCGCTCGCCGCGAGGTGATCGATGCCGTCGCGCGCAAGCTGCGCGAGCGCTACTTTGCCCATCACTCGATCATCCTGTACGCGCAGGACGTGGATGTGCTGCGGCCGGAGAAGTACGGCGCGCAGTGACGCTTGGCGTCACCACAGCACCGGCTTGCGGGTCATCAACCAGAAGGTCGCAAGGACTGCGATGAAGGCCGGCCAGCCCAGCGCGAACCACAGGCGGGCGAGGCGGTGGTAGGCCGCGGGCAGTGCCGCGCCGGATCGCCAGGCTGCCTGCGCCAAATCACGCAACCGGATCTGGATCCACACCACCGGCAGCCAGCACAGGCCGGCGAGCAGGTAGAGGCCCAGAGCGGCCTGCAGCCAGGACTGGGAAAAGTCGTAGCCGATGCGCTGCATCAGCCACCAGCCGGTCAAGGGTTGGGCGATCACCGCGGGCGTGGTGAACAGCCAGTCGGCCAGTACGACATGGCGGGTCGTCACCGCGATCGCCGCGATGTCTCCGCGGCGATGCGCCATCCAGAAAAAGAAGGCCGTGCCGAGGCCGGTGCCGAAGAGCAGCGTCGCCGACAGGATGTGCGCGGTCTTCAGCAGGAAGTAGCTGTCCATCAGTCGCGCTCCGCGGTGGCCGCGGCGATGGCGATCGCCAGCAGGATCAACGGGTTCTTCAGCAGTCCGCCGAAGGGATCGAGCCAGGATGAAGGAAGGAACAAGCCGATCACCAGCGTGTAGCCGAGCACCAGCGCAGCCATCGCGGCGAGCACGGCCCGGGTCCGCCAGCCGGTCAGCAAGAGCGCGCCGAGCAGCAGATCGGCCAGACTCCCGCCCCAGGTCAGCGCATCGATCAGGCCGGGTGACCAGCCGGTCGGTGCCATCAGGGCCTGCACTTCCGCGGGCGGCAGCAGCAGTCCGACCACGCCCGAGGCAAGAAAGGTCAGCGCGAGCAGCCCGCGCAGCGCCGGGGCCAGCAGGTGCAGGCGGGCGTGCCAGCGGTCGGCGGAATGGCTGGGTGACTCCGCCAGGTGCTCGCCCAGCGCGCGCGGCGCGAAGCCGAGCAGGGCCTGCGCACGCGCCGGCGCATCGGCTGACGTGAGGTTGCCGCGGTCGAGCATCCGCCACATGGTCAGGCCCATCGGTCCCCGGCCGAGCCACTCGCCGAGCGTGGCGCCGATCCGCGCCATCGGCTTGGGCACCGGCACGAAGCGCGCGGGCCCGAGGCCCAGCCAGCGTCGCCACAGTGCGAGGTACTCGCGCAGGCCCAGTGCGGCCGGCCCGCCCAGCTCGATCAGTTGGCGACGGGCTTCATCGCGGGTCAGTGCGGCCAGCACCGCCGCCACCAGGTCTTCGAGCGCGACCGGCTGCAGACGCTGCGCACCGTTCCCGGGCAGAGGGATCAGCGGCAGCGCGGCCAGCGCGCGCAGCAGAGAGGTGCCGCCGTAGGAACCGCGTGCCGATGCGACCACCGAAGGCCTGAGCACGACCCAGTCCAAGTCCATCGCCATCAATCGTGCGTCCCCGCGATGCTTGCTGGCGATGAACTCGCCGTCGGCCGGATCGCCCAGCGCCGACACCTGCACGATCCGGTACACGCCGGCCCTGGCACAGGCCTCGAACAGCGCGGCCGGGGCGGTCACATGGATGGCCTCGTAAGTGTCGCTGCCGCGCTCGCGCAGGATCCCGGCGCAGTTGACCACCGCGTCGATGCCCTCGAGCCGCGGGCGCCAGTCCGCCGCGGCCAGGTCGCGGCCGAAGTCGCAGCTCACGAAGTCCACGCCCGGCGGGACCGCCTGCGCGCGCGCCGTTCGACCGGCGATGCGCACGTGGTGACCCGCGCGCAGCAGCCCCGCGACCACCGCGCGGCCGATGAAGCCCAGGCCGCCGGTGACGAGGACCTGCATGCGCGCGGTGTCCCGTGCCTACTCCGGCCTGTAGATCTCCGCGCCCGCCTTGCGGAACTCCTCGGCCTTCTCGGCCATGCCGACCGCCAGCGCCTGCGCCTCGTCGGCGACGCCCTTCTCGGCGGCGTACTCGCGCACGTCCTGGGTGATCTTCATCGAG
>JANJUH010000048.1 GCA_024710675.1 Lysobacterales bacterium | reverse complement strand
CCGACTGGCTCCGCATCACCCTGCCCCGGCTCGCGCTCGACCTGATCGAGCGCGGGCTCGATGCCGTGACGCCTCCCGAGGCGCCGCGGGTGATCGTCGATGGCCCCGAGCAGCGCGCCGAGGTGCACCTGGCCGATGCGGCCGCGCAGGCGCTTGGTGTGCGTCCAGGGCAAAAGCTGGTGGCGGCGCAGGCGCTGGCGCCGGCGCTGCTGTTGCATCGCCGTGATCGCCTCGGCGAACGCCAGGCGCTGGAGCTGCTGGCAAACTGGGGCTATCGCTACACCAGCCGGGTCTGTCTCGAGGAGGACGGCGGCCTGCTGCTGGAGTTGCGTGGCAGCGAAACGCTGTTCGGCGGCATCGAGACCCTGCTGGCGACCCTGCGCGAGGACCTGCTGTCGCTCGGCTACGAGGCTGTGCTCGGGCTCGGCGCCACACCGGCGGCGGCGCGGGTGCGTGCGCGGGTGGCGCGACGTGAACGGACACGTTCCGGGCAGGTCTTCCCGCTCGCCCGCATCGCGCTCGAGGACAGCGGCCTCGACAGCGCCGCCGTCGCCGCACTCGCCGCCACCGGCATCCGCACCCTGGGAGAGCTGGCGCGGCTGCCGCGTGCCGGCCTCGCACGCCGCTTCGGCCAGAAGGTGCTCGATCACCTCGGACGTTTGCGCGGCGAGGTCAAGGAAGCACTCGTCGCCTGGCAGCCGCCGGACAGCCACCACGCCTGGCTCGAGCTGCCCGCTCCCTGCGCCAGCCACGAGGCGCTCGTCTTCCCGATCCGCCGCCTGCTCGCCGACTTGTGCGCGGTGCTGCAGGCCCGCGATGGCGGCGTGCAGCACCTGACGCTGCGTTTCGCGCTGGAATCGCTGCACGGCGAGGGCCGCGCGATTTCCGGCGAGTTGTGCCGGCTCGAGATCGGCCTGGTCGAGCCCGGCCGCGAACTCGAGCACCTGCTGGGCCTGGTGCGCGCGCGGATGGAATCGATGCGCTTCCCGCGGCCGGTGCTCGGCATCCATCTCGAAGTGGCCCGGCTGCCGCGCTTCGTGCCGCGCCACCCCGACCTGTTCGGCGGCAACGGGGATGCGGGCGGCTGGAACAGCGTGGTCGATCGCCTCACGGCCCGCCTCGGCGAGTCGGCGCTGCTGCGTCCGTACTGGATTGCCGACCATCGCCCGGAATACGCCAGTCGCTGGCGACCGGCCGCCGCCGGCCCGGCGCTGCTGCACCCGCCCGAAGGTGCCCCGCCGGCCACCGCCCGGCCCTTGTGGCTGTTGCCCCGGCCACTGGAAGTCCCGGCCGGCGCCTTCCTGCCGATCTCCAGCGCCGAGCGCATCGAGAGCGGCTGGTGGGACGATGCCGATGTCCGCCGCGACTACCACGTCGCCGAACTCCTCGATCCCGCCGCCCTGCCCCGCACAGCGCTCGGCTGGGATGAGCAGGCACGGGCCGATGGCACCCGCGGCCGGCCGCCGCCTGCGCGCTTCCAGCCCAGCCGCGGCGCTCGCGCCTGGATCTACGAGGACCTGCGCCAGCCGGGGCGCTGGTTCCTGCATGGCTGGTTCGGGTGAGTCCGAACGAGTTGGCGCACGCGGCCGGCGCGCCCGACTTTCCTCAAACTCCGATGAAACCTGCTTCATGATGCGCCGCCCACACACGCGAGGGCTTAGGCTTTGCGGGCACCCAACCCGGGCGCACACCCGAGCACCGACATGCCGAGACCTGCCCTGGCCCCCAGCCTCGCACTTCTCCTGTTCTTCGCCGCAGGCACCGGGATCGAAGCCAGCGAAGTCGCCTTCGCCAAACCCGTGCCTGCCGACATCTGGAAGTCGAGCGGCTTCCGTTACACCCATCCGGACCTCGAACACCGGCTCGCGGCGCAGGCGCACTTCGAGGACGGACGCCACGCCAAGGCGATGGCCGAGTTCGAGAAGGCGGCCCGTTTCGGTGACAAGCTCTCGCAGGCCATGCTGGCCGAGATGCATCAGAAAGGACTGGGCACCAAGGTGGACTTGCCGACCGCCTATGCCTGGGCCGACCTCGCCGCCGAGCGCGGCTTCCTGCCTTTCGTGCAGAAGCGTGAGCATCTCTGGGCGAAACTGGAGGGTCCCCAGCGCACCGCCGCCATCGCCATCGGCACGCCCCTGTATGCCGAGTACGGCGACGAAGTCGCGCGACCGCGGCTGGCGGCCCGCCTGACCCGCGAGCGCCGGTTCACCACCGGCACCCGCACCGGCGCTTCCACTGGAACGGGCAGCGTGATCCTCTCCACAGGCGACAGCCGCATACGCTTCAACATGGTCAGTTTTGCCAACGTCTTCGTCCGGCCCTATGCCTCGGGCGGCAACTCGATCCCGATGGATGTCTATTACTCGCCCACCTTCTGGCATCCGGACCAGTACGAGCAGTGGCAGTCGAACCAGCTCGAGCTGACCCGGCGCGGGCTGGTGACCGTGGGCGCGGAATCGTCCGAGCCGGGCTCCTGATCGAGTCGTATCGCCCCGATTCGCCCGGGCAGCAGCCGGATTGCCTCGGGCGGGCCGCTGTCAAGCGCGCGAGCGGCGGCGCTTGACATGCCCCTGCCCCGGCGTAGGCTGATGGCAACGTCACGGGGAGTGCAGGGCGCATGGCCAGGATCCAGTCCTCACAGGAACAGGAAGTCGAGCGCAACCGCCAGTCGCTGCGCGGCGTGGCCCTGCTGGGTGGTGCCTTGCTGGCAGTCGTGCTGATGGCCGTGATGGGCTATGTGTACCTGAACTAGAGCGGCCCGCTACCGTTCACTTCAGGGGTGATCGACACGCTCGGGCTTCACATCCTGCACGCCAGACTCGAGTGCATCCCGCTCCTTGATGGCCTGCCATGCCCACACTCTTCGATCCGCTTGTCGCCGGTGAGCTGAAGCTCGCCAACCGCATCGTCATGGCCCCGCTGACCCGCGCCCGGGCCGGTCGCAGCCACATCCCCAACGAGCTGATGGTCGAGTACTACAGCCAGCGCGCCTCGGCCGGCCTGATCCTCACCGAAGCGACGATGGTCGCCGCCGACGCTTGCGCCTTCACCGGCGAAGGCGGACTCTACGACGAAGCCACCTGCGCCGGGTGGCAGCGCGTCACCGAGGCGGTGCACGCCCGCGCCGGCAAGATCATCGTGCAACTCTGGCATCCGGGACGCGCGGCACATTCCTCGCTCAACGAGGGCGTGCAGCCGGTCTCCAGCACCGACCGAGCGATCCGCGACGGCACCATCACCACGCCCACCGGCACGCACGCTTACGAAACGCCGAGGCGGCTCGCCCGAGACGAGATCTCCGGCATCGTCGCAATGTTCCGGCACGCCGCCACCTTGGCCGGGCGCGCAGGTTTCGACGGTGTGCAGTTGCACGGCGCGCACGGCTACCTGCTCGACCAGTTCCTGCGCGATGGCTGCAACGACCGCGACGACGACTACGGCGGACCGCTCGGCAATCGCGCCCGCCTGCTGCTCGAGGCCACCGATGCCGCGATCGAGGTGCTGGGCGCAGGCCGCGTCGCGGTCCGGATCTCGCCGCGCGTGCCCTTCAACGACATGCTCGATTCCGATCCCGACGCACTCGTCGCCCATGTCGCCGACGAACTGTCGCGTCGTCGCATCGCCTTTCTCGAACTGCGTCACGGCGACTGCCGCGATCCGGCCGAGCAGCGACTCGCCCAGATTGCGCGACGGCACTTCGACGGCGCGCTCTTCGTCAATGGCGGTTTTGACCAGGCCATCGGCGAGGCCACGCTGGCCGGCGGCCATGCGGACGCGATCGTCTACGGCAAGGCCTACATTGCCAACCCGGACCTGGTCGAGCGCTTCCGCAGCGGCGCGGCACTGAACGCGGTCGACTTCTCGCGCCTGTACACGCCTGGACCCGCCGGATATACCGACTATCCGCCATTGCCCGGCTGACCCGACCGGGCCGAGCAGCCTGCGTTCGGCGATCGGGGCCAGCACAAGCACTGGCCGCCCATGGCGAGGACCGCGCTGGCGGCACTGTGATGCGCGGCGGGCGCCCGCGGGAACCGGCCCATCAGGCCTCGCTTGTCGCCGGTTTCGATGCGGCGTACATTCCGCCCGAACTCAAGCGGAGAGTGCCCATGACCCGGTCCATGCGATATGCCTTGACCTTGCTCGTACTGTCAGGCCCGGCCTGGGCCGAACTGCCGCAGTCTGATGTGCAAGCCGCCTTGGCGATGGCCGTGGGTGAGCGTGCCGAACTGGCCGGCCTGCCCCTCTCCATCGAGCAACGCGGCAAGGTCCGCATGCAGCGCATCGAGGTCTATGCACCGGACGCCCGGATCTACGAGGCGGGCGTCGATGGACTGCGTGAGCTGCCGCGCAGCAACTGGCTGCATTTCCGTGCGGACCGCACGCAGCCGGGGGCACCCCAACTGGCGCTGTCGCTCTCGCCCGACGGCAAGGAGGCACGCGGGGTGCTGTTGACGCCCAATGGCCGCGCCCTGGCCATCACCGGGGCACGCGAGGGGAGCGAACTCGCCTTCGTGCTGAGTAATGCTCGTCAGGATGCGAGCGGCAAGGAGGCGATCTTCGTCTGCGAGCACAGTTCGCATATGCGCCAGGCGGATGAGGCCCCGTCCCGCGCAGGGCGTGTGGCCACACCGACGGCCCCGGCAGGCGGATCCCGAACGGCCACCGTGGCCGTCGACACCGACAACGAGTTGTTGCAGCTGAAGTTTTCCGACAACACGACCAGCGCCACCAATTACCTGGCGCAACTGTTTGCGGCGATGACCGTCGTCTACGAGCGCGATCTGGACCTGACCCTGCTGCAGGGCACGACGATCTTGCGTACCTCGGCCAATCCGGATCCCTACACCACCCCGATCGGTGCCGATACCGCCGACCAGCTCGACGAATTCGGCACCTTCTGGCAGAACAACCAGGCCGGTGTGTCGCGAGCCTTCGCGATGTTGCTCTCGGGCAAGTCCGATGACCCATTCAGCTCGGCGGGCATAGCCTGGGTACTCAACGGCAACAACTATTGCACGAGCACCAACGCCGTTGGTGGCCACTACAGCGTGACGCAGGTTTTCCGGTTCAACGGGTCCAACGCCAGCCACGACGTGCTGGTGGTGGCGCACGAGATCGGGCACAACTTCGGGGCCTTCCACACGCACTGCTCAAACGCCACCACGGGCGCAGGCCCGACGGCCAGCAACACCATCGACACCTGCTTTTCCGGCGAACCCGGCTGTTTCAACGGTCCTCAAGTCTGCCCGGCCCCTACGACCGTGAACGGCGTGACCAATGTCCGCGGCACCTTGATGGCCTATTGCCACCTCAACGGCATCGCCGGCTGCGACTCGAGCCCCGTCTTCGCCGGAGCGCATCGCACCCTGCTGACCCCGCGCGTGGCGAACAATGTGGCCAATGGCTGCTTCACCGCTGTCGGCGGCCCGAACATCTTCGCGAACGGATTCGAGTAGGTGCACGATTTGCCCCGCGTGATGTGCCCACGCGCACATCGCAGGCGGCAGATCGCAGGAATCGGAGACTGGCTCCGGGCGGCGCATCAACGCCCCCGCGCCACGACTCCCATCGTCGCCGCTGACTCTGGCAATGTTCGGGCTGGTCTCAAGCCAGGCCGACTGCCGCTGCGTACAGGCCGAAAAGTGACAGCAGCCAGAACACGGCTCCGGCCAGCAACCAGGCGATGTTGGCGCCGGTGATGAGGCAATTGCCTTCTCCCATCGGGTCGCCGCAGGCGGCATTGACGGCCAGCTGCGCGCGGAACAGCACCCATGCAATGGGAAAGATCAAGATCAGGCTGAGGAGGTCGGTCAGCGGCGAGCCGATTCCCTTGTAAGCGAGACGACCAAGGACGTGACTGAAAATGGCCAGGATCACGTAGCCCGTCGCCAGTACGCCGCCATTGAACGCCGGCATCGCGCCCTGATCCTGCAAACGGGCGGCCACGCGCGTGAACAAGCCGTGCGTGAAGAACACGGCAAAAATCGCGCGCATCACCGGCCAATATCGTCGTTCGATGGCGTTCTGCGCCGCCCAATTCCGATAGAACCAGTAGACCTGATAGAGCCCCACTGTTCCCAGCATCAGCAACCAGTATTTGGAGGGCGACACCACGTAAAAGGGCTGGTCGTCGGCCGCGAGGGATTCCGCGGATGCCGCCGTCGGTGCTTGATAGGGATTGTTCATGGGACAAGGGCTCGCTTCGGGAGCCTGAAGCAAAACCAAGCGCGAAATCGACGTCAAGCCCGAGTCAACGGACCATGCCGAAGTGTCCGTGCCTGACGACGAATCTCGATGCGTTGCTCCGCGTCGAGTCGAGCCAGGTTCTTCCACTGCAGCGCCGTCCGTGGATGCCTTGCGAAGCGCGCTTCGTGGCGCATCAGGAAGTCCCAGTAAAGCGTGGTGAACGGGCAGGCCTCCGGCCCTGTCGCCATCCCGGGATCAAAACGGCAACCCTCGCAGTAATTGCTCATCCGCTGGATGTATTTGCCGCTGGCGCAGTAGGGCTTGCTGGCCATGAAACCGCCGTCGGCGTACTGGCTCATGCCGATGGTGTTCGGCAATTCCACCCATTCGACGGCATCGACGTATACCGCGAGGTACCACTCGTGCAGCGCCTTCGGGTCGACACCGAGCAGCAGCGCATAGAGGCCGGTGACCATCAGGCGCTGGATGTGGTGCGCGTAGCCGTATTCGAGGGTCTGGCCGATGGCATCCTTCAGGCAGGCCATCTCGGTCTTGCCGGTCCAGTAGAAATCCGGCAGCGGCTGGTGCGCATCGAGCGCGTTGTCCGCGAGGTACTGCGGCATCCGCTGCCAGTACAGCCCACGGACGTACTCGCGCCAGCCGAGCACCTGGCGGACGAAGCCCTCCACCGCCTCGATCGGCGCCCTGCCCTCGCGGTACGCGGCCTCGGCTGCCGCGACTACCCGGCGCGGGTCGATCAGTTTGAGGTTCATCGCCGCCGCCAGCCGCGAGTGGTACAGCCAGGGCTGGCGCGTCCACATCGCGTCCTGGTAGCGACCAAAGGCGACGAGGCGGTGGGCGACGAAATCGACCAGCGTCGCCTCGGCCTCTGCGGGAGTGACGGGCCAGTCGAAGTGCTCCAACTTGCCCGGGTGATCCGGGTACTCGCGCTCGACCAGCGCCAGCACTTCGCTCGAGATCGCATCGGGCTGGAAACGCCGTGGCGGTGGCACAGCGCCTGGCCCACGCGCATCGAAACCCTTGCGGTTCTCGGCATCGAAGTTCCAGCGCCCGCCCGCGGGTTCGCCGTCCTCCATCAGCACCCCCGACTGGCGACGGAAATGGCGATAGAAGTGCTCGAGGCGGAACTCACGACGCCCCCGCGCCCACGACTCGAACTCGGACAGGCCAACGAGGAAATGCCGGTCGGACCGCTCTTCGAGTTCCAGGCCTGCCGCAGCGACTGTTTCCCGGATTGCCTCGCGTACGCGCCAGTCACCGGGCTCGGTCACAAGGACACGTTGCGGACGCAGGCGCTCGATGTCGTCGGCCAGCGCGCTCGCCAACGAGGACGCGGCGTGCTCGCCGAGGGCCCGGTAGTGCACGACCCAGCCGCGTTCACGCAACTCGGCAGCAAAGTGCCGCATCGCCGCAAGGAACAGCGCGATCCGCGCCTTGTGCGACCAGACGTGCGTGGCTTCCTCGCGGACCTCGGCCATCCAGATCGCATCGCTGGCCGGATCAAAGCCATCGAGGGCGCTGGCATGGCGGTCGAGTTGATCGCCGAGGACCACAACCAGGTGGCGGATCAGTGCAGTCATCCCGCGACGCTGCACGAGCGCTCGTGAAACCGGCGCGAGCCGGCGCCTTGCTGCGCTATCCTCCGGCGATCCGTTTGGCGCGCGCCCCACTGATGGAACAATCGATCCAGCTGCCGAATTTCGAGCTGACCAAGGAGATCGGACGCGGCGGCATGTCGCGCGTCTACCTCGGGCGCCAGCTACAGCCCAAGCGCGATGTCGCGATCAAGATCGTCTCGCCGGGCTCGGCGCCCGATCCGGCCTTCCTCGCCTCGCTGAAGATGGAAGGCGACACCGTGGCCAGCATGAGCCACGACAACATCGTCACGGTGTTCTCCTGCGGCGTGGTGGACAACCACTACTTCCTGGCGATGGAGATTCTCTCGGGCGGCGATCTCACCGAGAAGATCAAGAAGGGCCTGCGCCCGGAAGACGCCGTCGAGGTGATGATCCAGATCGGCGGCGCGCTCGAGCACGCGCACAAGAAGAACGTGCTCCATCGCGACATCAAGCCCGAGAACGTCATGTTCCACGAGAGCGGCAAGGCCGTGCTCGTGGATTTCGGCATCGCGAAGGAAGGCGATGCCGAGTCGAGCTTCACCCAGGTCGGCGCCGTCGTTGGCACGCCGCACTACATGAGTCCCGAGCGCTGCATGGGCAAGGCCATCGACGCGCGCTCCGACCTGTACGCGATGGGCGTGATGTTCTACGAGATGTTGACCGGCCACAAAGTGTTCGAGGGGCGCGACACCTTCGCCGTGTCCTACGCCCACGTCTACGAGCCGGTGCCGCCGCTGCCGCCCGAGCACGCGCGCTTCCAGCCGATCGTCAACAAGCTGCTGGCCAAGGACCCGAAGGACCGGTACCAGAACGCGGCCGAGATGGTCGCGGCCCTGAAAAAGCACCGCGCCGGCGCACCGGCTGCGGCCGAACCGGCGACCCGGCGCATGGATACGGCCGTCGCCACGCCGCTGCAGGACAAGCTCAATCGCCTGGGTGGCGGCGAGACCGTGGTGTCCTCGCCGACCCAGGGCGGCAGCAGCACTTCCGCAGCCACGGCCGTCGCGCGCCCTCTGGCTTCGCCCGCAGCCGGCGGCGATGCGTCCACGGTGGTGTCGGCACCGACGCCGGCCCAGGCCGCCGCGACACCGGCAGCCGCGCCAGCGCGTTCCGGCCCGCCGATGGCGGTGATCGGCGGCGTGGGTGCGCTGGTCGTCGTGGCCGGCCTCGCGTTCGCGTTCTGGCCGAAGCCCCAGCCGGTCGACGAGGTGCCGCGCGCGATCCTGTCGCAGGAACAGATGGTCGAGATGAGCGATGCGCTGACGGCGGCTTCGGCAATGATTCGAACGGGCAATGCCGAGGGTGCGGCCGGGTTGTACGAGAAGGTCCTCAGCCAGTTCGACTGCAACAACGAGGAAGCCCGCCGCGGCCTGCGCGCCGCCGATCCGGGCAACGACGATCGCTACCGCAAGGCCATCGCCAAGTGCCAGTGAGGCCGTGATGTAGGGTGTGGTGAGCGCAGCGAACCGCACCGACGCCATTCGCACTTCGCGGCAAAGGCCAGCGCCACCTGCGAATCCTCCCTGCCCTTCGCTCTGCGTCCTTTGCGGACACAGGCTCTTGGCGCCCTGACCGCGGCTATTGCGAAATAGGCTCAGAGCCTACCCGGGAGACCAGCGGCGTCGCGTCCGGTGCGGTTCGCTGGCTCACCGGCACCCTACGTGCCGGGCGCGCCTTGGCTGCATCAGCGCCGATGCCGCTCCTTCAGCAGCGCCTCCGGATAGGCGCTCGCTAAACCTTCCGGCCGGGTCTTGAAACGCCGGTGCGCCCACAGGTACTGCTCGGGGGTCTCGCGCACCTTCTGCTCGAGGCGCGCCATGATCCGCGCGGTGTCGGCGACAACGTCGCCCGAGGGAAAGTCGGCGAGTGGCGGATCAAAATCGAGGACGTAGCCGAAACCCGAGGACTCGCGCCGCACCCACACCTGCAGCACCGGCGCCCCGGACAGTCGTGCGATGCGGCTGCTCATCGTCAATGTGGCCGCCGGTTGCCCGAAAAAGGGCACGAAGGCCATGTGCACGTTGAAATCCTGGTCCGGTGCGTAGCCGACGGGATGCCCGGCCTTCAGTGATCGCAGCAGCGTGGCGAGGTCCTTCTTCTCGAAGGTGCGCTCGCAGAAACCACGGCGGGCGGCGTCGATCACCGCTTCCAGCACCGGATCGTTGTTCGGCCTGACCATCTGGTGCATCGGCCGACCGATCGCCTCGCTGAGCAGGCGACCGCCCAACTCGATCATGGTGAAGTGGCTGAAAAGGCACACCACTCCCCTGCCCTGCGCGAGCGCAGCCTGCAGATGCTGGAGTCCGTCGACACGGGCGATGCCCGACGTCACTTCGCGTGGGGCGAACCAGGCCAGCGTGGTCTCGAACAGGCTGACGGCCGTCGACCTGAGGTTGCGTTCGACCAACACTCGCTGCGCCGCAGCATCAAGCTCGGGAAAGCACAGCGCGATATTGGCTGCCGCAATCGCGCGCCGCTTGCCGGCGAGGCGGGCCAGCAGCGGCGCCAGTGCCCACGCGACGCGCATCTGCCAGCGGTACGGGCGCCGCGCCAGCCAGCGTGCCAGCCCGAGGCCGATCCGCAGGCCCGGCGACAACTCAGTTTCCTGGCCGGCGGCGCGCTTCATCGAGTTTGGCGTACTTGAGGAACACGTAGAAGGCACCGACCAGCGCCGAGACGAAACCGGCCCAGCCGTCGAGGAAACCGCGCTTGAACACGTACAGGCGCAGGAAGAACAGCGGCGGGTAGACCAGGCAGCGCAGCCTCGGGAATCGACTGCCGCGGGCCAGCTTGTCGGCCACCAGGCCCGTCGAATAAGCGTTGATCTTGGCGACCTTGGTGTGGATGTCGGGCTCGCCGTCGTGACAGAAGGCGGCGTGCAGATCACCCACCGGCCCGTCGACCTCGGGGGCTGCATGCACTGTCGAGTCACTCATCCGGCAGCGATCGCGATCCACCAGGCGCACGAAGCGGTTCATCCGCGTCCACCGGTGCTGGTAACGCCAGAACACCCGCTCGCGACGCGGCAGGCGCCATCCGGCGTGCCGTTCGCCACCCTTGCCGAGTGCCCCCAGCAGGGCCTGGATCTCTGCCCGGCAGTCCTCGGGCAGCCATTCGTCGGCGTCGAGCAGCAGCACCAGCCGATGGCTTGCTTGCGCGATCGCCCAGGCCTTCTGCGGACCGTAGCCGGCGAAGGGCTTGTGCAGGATCCGGCACCCGGCGGCCTGGGCCAACTCGAGGGTGCCGTCCCGGCTGCCGGAATCGACCAGCAGGATCTCGTCGGCAAAGCTGACGCTGGCCAACAGGCGCGACAGGGTCGCAGCGTTGTCGAAGGTGGTGATCACCACCGACAGCGGTTCAGGCGCCATCACGCCACTCCCCGGCCAGCGCGGCCTGGGCGGCACACAGCGCCAGCAACCAGGCCAACACCAGGCCCATGAAGGTCGAGTAGAAGGCCAGATGCGTATTCACGGGGAATAGCAGGACTGCTAGCGCCACGAACGGGGCGCGCACGTGACCCGATGAGGGCAAACGACCCGCCGTCCGCCACAGCAGGTACGCGGCCCATCCCCAAAGCAGCAAGCCGATCGCGCCGGTCTCGGTCAGTACTTCGAGGATCAATTGATGGGCATGGGCAGCGCCCGTGCCGGTCTCCGGATCCACCCATGGATCTCCTGTGGCCGAGTGGGCCGCGTAGGCGTGGCGAAAACCGCGCACACCGATGCCATTGACCGGGTGCTCGCCTGCCATCGCAACGGCCGTCGACCAGATCCAGTCACGCCCGGCCAGCGCGCGCCCGAGATCGCCGCCGCCGGCGGCGAGCGTACGTTCGACCCGCGCCGCGAAGCGCTCGGATCCCTGGTACGCCGCCACTGCGACCGCGCCGGCCAGGACTGCGCCCGCCGCGGCCATCGCCAGAAACCGCCGCGGCGAGGCATCGGCGATGCGCCAGATCAACAACAAGGTCACGAGGGCGTAAGAGACCCAGCCCGCCCGCGCGCCCGCCAGCAGCACGACAATCAATACCGCGAGCCAGGCCAGCGCCAGTCGCCAGCGCGGCCCATCGAGCAGGGGCCACAACAGCAGCGGTGCCAGCGCCCCGAGCAAGGGACCGAGCTTGAGATCATCGGCCCCGAAGATCCCCGACAGCCGGTCGGCTTCAGCCAGGCCGCCGAGCGACCAGCCGGTCAGCGCCTGGACCAGCGCGTCGGTGGTCCAGAGCGCGATGCCGCCCGCCGCGATCAGTGCGGGTGTGCGTGACATGCTGGCCGGATCCGGGTTCGAACCCAGGGCAAGCTGCGCCAGTGCCGCCACGCCGAACACATAAAGGCCGAGCCGGGTGGAGGCCAGGGCGGTTTCCCAGGATTGCCCCGGATGCACGGCATCGATGGCCGAAATGAGCGCTGCCAGCGAGTACAGCGCCATCGCCACGATCACAGGCCGCACGAGACCCTTCGGCCACTCCCTGCGCAACAGGGCTGCGACGCCGATCAGTGCGCCGGCCAGCACCGGCAGCTCGGCGCTGCGCGAAAACGGCAGCAGCAGGGGTGGCAATGCCAGCAGCAGCCACAGCCAGCGCGTGCCCGTCATCGACTTGCGGCAGCGAAAGCCGGATCTGGCGCTTGTCCTTCGATCAGTTCGGCGTAGACCGAGAGCGTCAGGCGTTGCAGTTCGGCAGTACTCGGCAGCGCCGCCACCGCAGGCACCGCCCCCTTTTCGAGAATCCGGATGGCCTGCTCGGCCAGTGCCTCGGTGTCTCCATCCTCTGCCAGGCCTTCGGGAAAGTAGGCGCGCAACTGCTCCCCGACCCCACCGATGGCATGACCCAGCACCGGCTTGCCCATCGACAGGGCCTCGAGAACGACACGGCCGAAGCTCTCCGGGCGAGTCGAGAGCTGCAGGACGAGATCACTGATCGCATAGATCTCGCGGATGTCCCCGCGCGGGCGTGACAGCGCCACCGCGCCGCGGACACCCATCGTCGACGCCAGCTCCTGCAGCTCGGCGCGGTAATGCTCGCGACCGCTCTCCACCACACCCACCAACAGGAGTCGCGCGTCGATGCCACGATTGCGCAGTGCCGCGAGCAGTTCGATGGCCTGCGCGTGACCCTTCAGCCGGGTACCGCGCCCTGACAGGGTAAGCAGGACGCCACCGTCCAGCATTGGAAACTCGGCAAGGAAGGTCTGTTTCCAGCCTTCGTCGGGCGCGAAGTCGCGCCGGTAGTGCTCGGTGTCGACGCCGCGCGGGATCACGCGGATCAGCGCGGGATCGACACCGGGGTAGTTCTCCAGGATGTAGTCACGGGTCACGGCGGACACGGCGATCAGCCGGTCGGCCCGCGTCATGATCCGGCTGTACGCGCCCACCGAGTAGAGCCCGTGCACCGTACTGACCCGGTGCACCGGAAAGTCGAGCCCCTTCAGCGCGAAATGGGCCACCCAGGCCGGCAGCCGCGAGCGCACGTGAACCAGGTTGGGACGAATCTTGCGCAGCAGGCGGCGCAGCGACCAGATCGAGCCGATCGCGGCCAAGGATTTTTCGCCGATCGGCAGCTTGAAGTGCTCGCTGCCCTGGTTCTTCAGCCGATTGACCCAGCGACCGCCGGCCGAGATCACCACCGAGCGATGGCCGGCGCCGACCAGCGCCTGGGCCACTTCGAGAGCGCTACGCTCCGCCCCGCCGGGCTCCAGTGCCGGCAGCAGTTGCACCACGGTCCAGCGGCGCCGTCGGCTCCTGCTCTCCAGCCTCGGCAGCGAGGGGAGCGATCCGAAGGACTCGTCTGCCTCAGTGGGCATGCGCCGCCGCGCCGCTCAGGATGTACACAGCGCCGCAATAGGGGCACTTGGCCGACCCCGTGGCTTCGACCGGCAGGTAGACCCGCGGGTGCGAGTTCCACAGGTGCATGCCCGGCATCGGGCACGACAGCGGCAGATCGTCGACGGTGACTTCGTAACGGTGGTCGGCGTTCGGCTGGATCAGGGCTGCCTTGGCCGGATCGGGACGCGCCATGACCGGGCTCCTCGTGGCTAAACCCGCATCATAGCGTGGCGCCGGCGGGGATCGCCGCTCCCGGCGCTCCGCGACATCCGCTCCACGGCTGTCATGAAACTGTCATGCAATCGAATGCAGGGCAGCGCGTATGATCCGCGCGGCGCGTGCACCGGGAGGGCGCACGCGTTGCACCACGTCTGCGCAGTGCCCGCCGCCTGCGCCTGCCCTCCCGCCCCATCTCCAGCAAAGGCAGGTTCGCGACATGGTGTTCGAAACGATCGGCCAGCACGGCCATGAACAAGTGGTCTTCTGCCAGAACAAGGACGTCGGCCTCAAGGCGATCATCGCCGTCCACAACACCACGCTGGGCCCCGCCCTCGGCGGTCTGCGCATGTGGCCTTACAAGAACGAACAGGAAGCGCTGAACGATGTGCTGCGCCTGTCGCGCGGCATGACCTACAAGGCCGCGGTCGCCGGGCTCAACCTCGGTGGCGGCAAGGCCGTGATCATCGGCGACCCTTCGAAGGACAAGTCCGAGGGACTGTTCCGCGCCTTCGGCCGTTTCGTCAACTCGCTCGGTGGGCGTTACATCACCGCCGAGGACGTCGGCATCGACGTCAACGACATGGAATACGTGTTCCACGAGACCGATTACGTGACGGGCGTCCATCAGGTCCACGGTGGCTCCGGTGATCCCTCTCCGTTCACGGCCGCCGGCACCCTGCAGGGCATCATGGCCAGCCTGAACGTGCGCTTCGGCAACGAGGAAGTCGGCCAGTACAGCTACGCGGTGCAGGGCGTCGGCCACGTCGGCTACGAGTTGTGCAAGCTGCTGCGCGCCGCCAAGGCCAAGGTCTTCGTCACCGACATCAACCGCGCCGCCGTGCAACGCTGTGTCGAAGAACTCGGCTGCGAGGCCGTCGGCCTCGAGGACATCTATGACGTGGATGCCGACGTCTACAGCCCCTGTGCACTCGGTGGTACGGTCAACGAGAAGACCATGCCGCGCTTCCGTTACAAGATCGTCTGCGGCGCTGCCAACAACCAGCTCGCCACCGACGAATGCGGTGACGAACTCGAGCGCCGCGGCATCCTCTACGCGCCGGACTACGCGGTGAACGCAGGCGGCCTGATGAATGTCTCGATCGAGCTCGACGGCTACGACCGCGAGCGCGCCATGCGCATGCTGCGCAGCATCTATTACAACGTCGGCACCATCTTCAAGATCGCCAAGCGCGACGGCATCGGCAGCTGGAAGGCCGCCGACCGCATGGGCGAGGAGCGCATCAACACGGTCGGCAAGATCAAGCTCTCGTGGATGGGCAACTCGCGGCCGATGTTCAAGGGGCGGTCGAAGGGCTGAGGGCGCGGGCCGCTGTGCATCCGGGGCGTGCTCGGGTGTACTGGCTCGGCAACGGACCCGGGGGAAGGGGGCAAGGGTCGGGGAGACCAGACTGGCGCCTCGGCTGGGACTCCCGGCAGGTCTGATCCCCTGCCCCCTGCCCCAGGGCCTTGGCGCCATCGGCACACCGAATCACCTATTTTCCATGCCAACGGACACGGGCTGCGGCCCGGGTCCCGGGTCCCGGGCCGCGGGTCCCGACATCCACCACCCGGAGCACCGTGATGACCCCCTACTCCCTCGGCGAAGAACTCGATTTGTTGCGTGAGACGGTTCGCCGTTTTGCCGAATCGGAGATCGCTCCGCGAGCGGCGGAGATCGATCGCGAGAATGCCTTCCCGAACGATCTCTGGACGAAGCTGGGCGAGCTTGGGCTGCTCGGCATCACCGTCGATCCGGAATATGGCGGCAGCGGCATGGGCTACCTCGCCCACCTGGTGGCGATGGAGGAGATTTCGCGTGCCTCGGGATCGGTGGGCCTGTCCTATGGCGCCCACTCGAACCTGTGCGTGCAGAACCTCTACAACAACGCCAGCGCGGCCCAGAAGGCCAGATACCTGCCGAAGCTCTGCAGCGGCGAGTGGGTGGGAGCACTGGCGATGAGCGAGCCGGGGGCGGGCTCGGACGTGGTCGGCTCGATGGGATGTCGGGCCGAGCGGCGTGGAGATGTCTGGGTCGCCAACGGATCGAAGATGTGGATCACCAATGGCCCCGACGCCGATGTGCTGGTGGTCTACATGCGCACTGCTCCGAAGGAGCGCGGCTCGCGGACGATCACCGCCTTCATCGTCGAAAAGGGCATGAAGGGTTTCGGCACCGCGCAGAAGCTCGACAAGCTCGGCATGCGCGGCTCCAACACCTGCGAACTGGTGTTCGAGGACTGCGAGATCCCGGCCGAGAACGTGCTGGGAGAAGTCGACCAGGGCGTCAAGGTGCTGATGAGCGGGCTCGACACGGAGCGACTCGTCCTGTCTGGTGGTCCACTCGGCCTGATGCAGGCAGGCGTGGAACTGAGCCTGTCCTACATGCGCGAGCGCAAGCAGTTCGACCAGCCGATCGGCAGCTTCGGAATCATGCAGGCCAAGCTGGCCGACATGTACACGGCCCTGCAGTCGGCACGCGCCTATGCCTACCGGGTGGCCGCGGACTACGACGCCGGGCGCAAGTCGCGGGTTGATCCGGCGAGCTGCCTGCTGTACGCCTCGAAGGCCGCGGTCGAGGTGTCGCTGGAGACCATCCAGACCCTCGGCGGCAACGGCTACATCAACGACTATCCTGCCGGACGCCTGCTGCGCGACGCCAAGCTCTACGAGATCGGCGCCGGCACGCAGGAAATCCGCCGCATGCTCGTCGGCCGCGAACTCTTCAGCGGCCGCGCCTGATGCAGCCCGCGGAGACCGCACTGCGGTCTGCGCGGTTAGGGATCAAGGTGAATCATCCCAAGGGCGCAAGTCTTCACACGAGCGTCGTTTACATGCGACGCGCCTGCGCGTAACTTCGGCGCACGGGGTACACGCGGGGTTCTGGATGGTGCAGGACGACGAGGTCTTCGAGTTCGCAGTCGAACCGACACTTGCTGTCGAGCCATGGCACGTGCTGATCGTGGACGACGAGCCCGCGGTCCACGAAGTCACCCGCCTGGTGCTCGGCAACTTCCGCTTCGAGGACCGCCCGCTGCGTTTCCACAACGCCTATTCGGCGGAGGAAGCGCGTGCCTTGCTGCGGGCCACACCCGATCTGGCGGTCGTGTTGCTCGACGTCGTGATGGAGTCGGACCAGGCGGGCCTCGAACTGGTCAAGTTCATCCGCGACGAGATCAACAACCACTTCGTTCGCATCGTGCTGCGCACCGGCCAGCCCGGCCAGGCGCCCGAGCACGAGGTCATCACCAATTACGACATCAACGACTACAAGGACAAGACCGAGCTCACCGCACAAAAGCTGCGCACGATGATGTACGCCACGCTGCGCGCCTACCGCGACGTGATGCAGATCGAGCGCAACCGCCAGGGACTGGAGCGGGTGATCGCCGCCTCGGCGCACATCTTTTCGCACCAGAAATCGCATGAATTCGCATCGGCCGTGCTCGCCCAGCTCGGCAATGTGGTTGGCCTGGCGCGCGGCGCGCTCTACTGCAAGCCGGTCGAGCGCCAGACCGACGACGGCGAGGACCTGCTCGTTGCTGCCGCGACCGGGGACTACTCGGGCTTCATCAACCAGCCGGTGGATACGGCTCTGCCGCAGCGCATCGTCGATTCGGTGCACCGTGCCTTCGAGCGCAAGGAGAACCTCTTCGCGGAGGACCACTATGTCCTCCACTTCACCGACAGCCACTCGACGGAGAGCCTGCTCTACGTCGGCGAGACACCGCGCCTGCGCGATGTCGATTTCAAGCTGGTGCAGCTCTTCTGCACCAATGTCTCGATCGCCTTCGAGAACCTCCATCTCAATCACGAGCTGTTCGAGTCGCAACTGGAGATGGTCTACCTGCTGGCCGGTGCTGCCGAGACCCGTTCGCGGGAAACCGCCAACCACGTGCGCCGCGTCGGCCTGATCTCGGAACTGCTGGGCCTGGCGGCCGGCATGGACGAACAGGAGGCCGCGATGCTGCGCTTCGCGGCGCCATTGCATGACATCGGCAAGATCGGCATCCCCGATGCGATCCTCAACAAACCCGGACCGCATACGCCGGAAGAGGCGCTGGTCATGCGCACCCACGCCGAACTCGGGGCGCAGATGTTGGCGGCCTCGCGCAGGCCCCTGATGCAACTCGCCGCGCAGGTGGCGCGCGAGCACCACGAGAACTGGGACGGCTCGGGCTACCCACGGGCGCTGAAGGGCGAGCAGATCGGCATGGCCGGGCGCATCGTCGCGCTGGCCGATGTCTACGATGCGCTCGGAAGCAACCGTTGCTACAAGAAAGCGTGGTCGACCGAGGAAGTCCAGGGCTTCATCCGCGGCCAATCAGGCCGCAAATTCGACCCGTCCCTCGTGGAACTGCTGTTTGCGCGCTGGGACGAGGCCGAGGACATCCGCTCGCGGTTGCCGGATTGATGAGTTCGGGAGCCGGGAGCCGGGACCCGGGAGAGACTGTCGGTGCTGATGTGGGAGCGCCCTCGTGGCGCGACTTCGAGGCCTCGACATCGCGCGTCAAGCGCGCTCCTACATGAGCGCGAGGCCCATCGGCGAGCACGGTGCCTTGCGCCACGGGAGAGTACGAGAATCCCGAAATGGCGTGTCGATCGTTTTCATCAGGGCTCGAAACGCGGATCCCCTTCGACCAGCCTGAAACCGGCCTGGAACCACTGCATGTTGAGGCCCAGGCTGGCTGCGCCGGGATCGCTCCATGCATAGCCGAGCGCCTGCCCGGTGGCATCGTTGAGCAGTTTAAGGGCCAGCACTTCGCGGCGGCCCCCTTCGAGCTCGAGGCGAGCGAGTTGCACCGAATAACCGCTGCGGCGGCCGTCGCTGTAACTGATCGGCTGGCGCCGACCCTCTCCGTGCAGCACGATGTTCTCGCGCATGTGCCAGCGCGCATCGCCTGGCAGCGCATCGGGGCCCGCCTCGTGCAGCGCCACCCAACCCTGGTACCAACGCGCCTTGCGCAAACGGTAGGGACGACCCTCGGCGTTGCCCTGCACCCGGCGACCGGATTGGTCGCGGGCGATGGAGCTGACGGCCAGCAGGTCCTCGCCGATCTCCATCCGATCCTCGATCGTCACCGCGGCAGCCAACCGGTCGGATTCGACGCGGCACGCCCCCTCGTCGGTGCTGCCCAGGTAACGGCGGGTGGCGCTGTCGAAACGGAAATGGATGGCGCAACTCGGCACATGGCGGAGATCCCCGGCCGCGAGCCCCGCCAGGCGCGAAAGATCCGGTCGCAGCCCGCGCCACGCTTGCTCGTCGACGAAACTGTACTGGTCTAGCCGCAGCGAACGGCGCGCCTCGTCGAGCGCGAATCGGTAAAGCCTGAGCCTGAAGGTGCGCTCAGGATCCTCGTCCAGCATCAGCCGGCCGAAGAAGGCCGCACCACCAATCGCAGGCACCTCCACTGGCAGGAAAACCGCGTGCACTCGCTCGATCCCCGGCGAGCGCGCCTCAACCATGGCCTCGACCTGAGCATGATTGTCCCAGGTCCCCGCGAACCACTCCGCCAGGCGCGCGAGATCGGGATCGAGCTCGACTGGAAGCGCCGCCGCCTGCACCTGAACAGGTGGACGCCCTGTCGCTGTATCGGGTGTCACGGCACAGCCCGTGAAGGCGAACAGCACGCAAAGCACCGCCGCCACCCGGCGATACGGGATGGCGCTGGGGGCGCTGGAGAGGAAGTGCCGCGGGATGCTGTCCATGTCTTTCACAGTACCACGAGCCCTGCGGATCAGTGCCGGGCGTTCAATCGGATGCGTGCTGCACCAGCGTTGCGAGCCGCGAACGCCAACGCGCTTCGTCGAATCGTTGCAGCAGGCCGCGATTGATGGGCTCCCGTCGCGGGTCGCCTGGCGCCAGCGCAATGGCGTAGTCCTGACGCTCGAGGACCAGGGGCAAGATGCGCAGGCTGCCGGCATGACCTTGCTCGAGATGCCAGCGCAGCAGGGGTTCGTCGTAGATGAGCGCATCCGCCTCCCCGGCAGCCAGCGTGGCCAGCGCCGTCTGCACATCGGGCATTGCGCGCGCCGACCACCCTCTGCCTGCCACCCAGGCGCTGCTG
>JANJUH010000034.1 GCA_024710675.1 Lysobacterales bacterium | reverse complement strand
CATGGGCCAAGGCCCAGTCCGGCGGCGAATGAGGCCGCGCCCGGTCGCGAGCGCGCGTCCGGGCGCATCCACGCAGGCGCTAGGCCCTTGTTCTGGCATTTCTTCCGGCGCGAGATCGAATCCCGCTACCTGGGCAGCCTGAGCGGCCTGGCCTGGGCGCTGCTGCACCCGGCCCTGCAATTGCTGCTCTACGCGACCGTGTTCCAGCAGATCTTCAAGGCACGCATCGTCGGCGCCGAGGAGCATGGCTTCCTGGCCTATGTCGGGGTCGGTTTCTGGGCCTGGACCCTGTACGCCGAGGGCACCTCGCGCGCAGTCAACGTGCTGGTCGAGAACGCTGCCCTGATCGGCAAGGTGGCGGTTCCGCCGCATCTGCTGGTCGCTGCATCGGTCGCCGCCACCGTGGCCATCCACCTGTTCGGTTATGCGGTGGCGCTGTCCATCCTCGCGCTGGCCGGCACGGCACTGGTACCGGCCGGCGTGTTGCTCGCTGTGCCGGTGTTCGCGAGCCTGGTGCTGCTCACCCTGGGCCTGGCGTTGGCGCTGGCTTCGATCCAGGTCTTCATCCGCGATCTCGGCCAGGTCTGGACCCAGCTCGTGACCTTCTGGTTCTTCCTGACGCCGGTGTTGTACTCGCGCGAGATGCTTCCGGAGTTCGCTCGTGAGCTGATGGCGTGGAACCCCATCAGCTATTACCCGGAACGGCTGCGCAGCCTGATCCTCGATGGCGAACTCGCGCCGACCTGGGCCGATGCGCAGGCCTGGATCGTGGCCGCAAGTGTCTTCGTGGTCGGCTGGCTGTTGTTCCAGCGCCTGCGCCGTCATCTCGAGGATTTCCTGTGAGTGCGCCCCTGGTCCGCGTCGAAACCCTCGCCAAGCGCTACCCGCTGGTCCATCGCAAGGCCGACCGCGCCCGCGCGCTGCTGGCTGTCCTGGCCGGTCGTCGTGCTCCGGCAGAGGTCACGGTGCTCGAGGGCGTCAACCTCGATATCCAGCGCGGCGAATCGCTGGGTGTGATCGGCGAAAATGGCGCCGGCAAGTCGACCTTCCTGAAACTGCTGACCGGCGTGCTCAATCCTTCGGTGGGCAGCGTCAGCGTCGATGGCAGCATCGGCGCTCTGCTCGAACTCGGCGCAGGCTTCCACCCCGAGTACAGCGGTCGCCAGAACATCGCCACTGCGGCCGCCTTGATGGGCATGAGCGCAGCCGAGGTGAAAGCGAAGACCGAAGAGATCATCGCCTTCGCCGACATTGGCCGCTACATCGACGAGCCGATCAAGCACTACTCGACCGGCATGGTGGTGCGCCTTGGTTTCGCTGTCGTTGCGGCGCGCCGGCCGGACCTGCTGATCACCGACGAGGTGCTCGCGGTCGGCGACGAAAGCTTCCAGAAGAAGTGCGTGCGCTGGATCGAGGACTACCTCTCCGACGGCGGCACCCTGCTGCTGGTCTCGCACAGCATGTACCACGTGCAGAAGCTCTGCCGGCACGCCTTGTGGCTGCACCAGGGCAAGGTCGAGGCCTACGGCGATGTCTTCGACGTCACCCAGGCCTACCTCGCCTACCACGAGCGCAAGACCGCCGCCGAATCCGATGCCGAGGCGCGCGTCGACAGCCCGCTCGGCTACCGGATCGACGCGATCCGGATCAATGGCATCGACTCGCAGGTCCCGGTGGCGACAGCGGCCGGGCGCGATCTCGAGATCGAGGTCGAGATCATCAGTCCGGATGGCCGCCGACCGCAGCTCGCCGTCGGCGTCATTCGCGCCGACGGCACCGCGGTCTACGGCACCACCAGCGAGATCGGTGGTGGCGAGGGCAGGGCGATCGACGAGGAACGCCATCGGTACCACCTGCGCTTCGAGGACCTGCCGCTGCTCCCCGGGCACTACACGCTCAAGCTGCACGCGCTCGATCCCGAGGGTCTGCGCCTGTTCGACACCGACAGTCGCGAGTTGCTGGTGCGTGGGGAAACCCGTGAGCTGGGCCTGGTCCGCTTGTCGCACCGCTGGCTGTGAAGGCCCACGGATGAGTGCTGCCCGAGTCGATATCGTGGTGCCGGTCTACAACGCCGCCGCGCTGCTGGCGCGTTGCCTGGCAGCGCTCGATCGCTGTACCGAGCCCGGGCAGGCGCGCGTACTGCTGATCGACGACGCCTCGCCGGACCCGGCGATCGCGCCGATGCTGGCGGCCTGGGCCGCCAGCAGCCGACTCGAGACACGGGTGATGCGCAACCCACACAACCTCGGTTTCGTCGGCACCTGCAACCGCGGATTTGCCGAAACGAGCGGCGATGTGCTGCTGCTCAATGCCGACACCGAGGTCACGCCGGGCTGGCTGCCGCGCATGACGGCCGCGCTCGTGGCCGATCCCGCGATCGGCACCGTGACGCCCTTCAGCAACAACGCCGAGATCTGTTCCTGGCCGGAGTTCTGCGTCGCCCACCCGATTCCGCCCGATGCCGACCGCATCGCCAGCGCCTTTGCTGACGCCGGCCCGGCCGAGTATCCCGAGCTGCCGACCGCCGTCGGATTCTGCATGCTGATCCGCCGCGCCGTGATCTCTGCGATCGGCGATTTCGATGCGGCGACCTTCGGCCGTGGCTATGGCGAGGAGAACGACTTCTGCCGCCGCGCCGCCGGGCACGGCTGGCGCAACGTGCTGGCAAGCGATGCCTATGTCGTCCATGCCGGCGGCGGCTCCTTCGCGCCACTGGGCTTGAAGCCAGGGGGCGACAACCTCGCGCGCCTGTGCGCGCGCTATCCCGATTACAATGCTCGGGTCGCGGCCTTCATTGCCGCCGATCCGCTGGCGCCCCTGCGCGCCCGCGCGCTGGTCGCCTGCGAGCGGCTCGGCGCCGCCCTGACGAACCCGTCTGCAAGCGAGATTTCCCGATGACATCCGAGCCGGATGCCCTGCCGTTCACCGGCGAACGCTTCACGCCCGAGTGCGTGCGCGAGATCTGGTACGAACACCAGCACCGTTACGCCTTCGCGGCAGCGCACGCCAGGGGACGCCGCGTGCTCGATGCGGCATGTGGCGAAGGCTATGGCAGCGCGCTGCTGGCGGCAGGCGGTGCAGGGCACGTGCTCGGCATCGATATCGACCCGGCCTCGATCGCCCATGCGCGCCGTCGTTACGGCAACGAGGCGGGGCTGCGCTTCGAGCAGGCTGATGTCACCGCGCTCGATCACCTGCCGGCAGCCTCCTTCGACCTGGTCGTGTCCTTCGAGACGCTGGAGCACGTGGAGGCGCAGGAGCGGCTGCTCGATGGCTTCGTCCGCCTGCTCGCCCCAGGCGGATTGTTGATGGTGTCGACACCGGACAAGCGCACCTACAGCGATGAGAGCGGCTTTCGCAACGAGCATCACGTGCGCGAGCTGTACCGCCCGGAATTCGAGGCGATGCTGCGCGCGCGTTTCCCCGCGCTGCGGCTGCTCGGCCAGAAACTGCTGTTCCAGTCGGTGCTCTTCGATCCCGACCTGCCGCCGCAGCACGCGCAGGCGTGCACCTTCGGCCGCGACGGCGCCCTGCAGGCCGGATTGAACTATCCGCCGCTCTATTATCTGGCGCTGTGCGCCGCCGATCCGGCGTCGCTGCCACTGCCTGCCGCTGCGGTGCACCTGTTTGGCGATGCCGCCGAATCGGTCTACAGCCATTACAACGACGAGGTGCGCAAGCACATCCGCGCCGGCCACCTGCTCGCCGAGCAGGACAGGCGCCTCGAGGCGCTCGAGGCCGAACTGGCTGCGGCGCGCGCGCGCATCCAAGAACTCGAGAAACGGGAATCCCAAGCATGAGTGCCATCCCCACGCACGCCGACACGCTCTACGCCGCCGATGACGGCATGGTCGCGCCGCTCTCCGGGCAGGAGTGCATGGTGCAGAACCCGCGCACCCACGAGCGCCACGTGATGACCTTCGAGGTCTTTCAGGCCCTTGACCAGTGCAAGCGCTTCGCGACCCTGGACGAGCACCTCGGCGCGATCATCGAGGCCATGCCGGCCCTCCGCGGCCAGGAGGAGGCGGCACGCCGCGTGCTCAATGGCTTCGTCCAGCGCGGTCTGCTCGCCAGCGCAGGCGAAGTGCTGCGTGGTTTCGAGGCGGTGCCTTCGCGCCAGCTCGCGCCGCTGGGCCCGGTCTTCGTGCTCTGCGAAGACCGGCCCGAAGGCCTTGCGCGCGCCCTCGACAGCCTGATCCGCTCGGGAGATGGCGTGCTCGAACGGCTGCCGATCGTCGTCCTCGACGGCTCGCGCAGCCAGGCGGCGCGCGAGGCCAATCGCCGCGTCGTCGACGAGCGCCGCCATGAGGCCGGCCTGCGCTACCTCGGCAACACCGAACGCGCCGCCCTGGTCGCGCGCCTGCAGGCCCAGTCCAAGCCGAATGCCGCGGTGTTCCCGTGGCTGCTGGGTGAGGACGAGGCGCCGACGCGCGCGCAGACCTTCAACTGGATGCTGTTGCTGGCCGCGGGTCGCCGCCCGATCGTGCTCGATGATCGCCAGTTCCTGCCGGTGCGCACCATGCCCGGCGCGCGCGGGGGCGTCGATCTCGTCCATTCCCAGCATCGCGAGGCCTGGTTCTACGGCCCGGAGCAACCGAACCCGGCGCGTGAAGCGGGCACCGACGACGACGGACTCGGAACCACCGCGATGCGTTTCCTCGGCGAAAGCCTGGGACGTGTGGTCAGCTCGCCCGGTCGCCTGCAGCTCGCCATCGAGTCGCTGAAGGGCGCGCCGCTCCCGGCGCTGCGTACCTTCGATCCGGCAGGACGGGTGACGGCCGTGGTGCTGGGCGCCGTCGGCTCCATCGAGGCGCCGCACAACATCTGGCTGTACCAGCTCGACGAGGCCTCGCGAGACCGATTCTGGGCCAGCCGCGAACAGTACCTGCGGGCCTACGAAGGCGAGAACACCTGTCACGGCATCGCGCGCGCCCGGGTGACCATCGCCTCGGTGTACCAGCCGACCGCGCTCGACCTCTCGGCGCTGCCGGGTTTCGCCCTGCCGGGGGCCGGCGCGCGCCTCGGCCAGGGCTACGGAATCCTTTCCCGCTACCTCGACCCGGAATCGGTGGTGCTGCACGACAACAGCGCGCTGAACTGGCAGTGGCAGCCGCCGCTGAAGCGCTCGGAGGCCGCGCGCCGGGCCTTCACGCCGAACTCGGCCTCGTTTTTCAGCGACCATATCCAGGCGCGCGCCGGCGAGAGCCGGGCCAGCGCGGCGCCGGACCGCGCGGCCTACCTGTCGGCGCTGCTCGAGGACTTCGCCGCTGCCGACAGCGCCAGCCTGCAGGCCGAGTTGGTGAACTACCTGGGCTACAAGCGTGCCGAACTGGCCTCGGGCCTGCAGCGGCAGCTCGAGAGCGCCGGCAAGAAGGCACCGATCTACTGGGAGGCCGATCTGCGCGAGATCATCCAGGCGACCGGCAAGGAACTGACCCGGGTGGCGCCGCCGCGCCTGGCGGACTGGCCGGAATCGCTCGATGCCGCCGGGTGTGCCGAGCGCCTGCGTGGCGAGGCGCGTGCGCTCGCCCAGGTCGTCCGCGCCTGGCCGGCGGTCTACGAGATGGCCCCGCGCGTGGCCGGCCTGCAAGGCCTCTGAGGGCGGGGCCGCGGCCGTGCGCGTCGCTGCCGTGGTCGTCAACTACCACGCCGGGGCGGTGCTCGCCGACTGCCTGCAGCGCCTGCTCGCCTGTCCGGAGCTGGGGGAACTGGCCCTGGTCGACAACGGCTCCGAGCCCGGCGAAACCGAGGCCCTGCTGGCCCGACTGGCCGACCCGCGGGTGCGGCATCTCGCGCAGCCGGACAACCCCGGCTTCGCCGTCGCCTGCAACCGCGGCGCGCGCATGGTGCACGCGCCGTGGATCGCCTTCGTCAATCCCGATTGCCTGGTCGAGCCCGATACCTTCACCCGCATGTCGGTGCACGCCGGCGACGAGCAGCTCGGTGTGCTCGGCGTACAACTGGTCGACGCCGAGGGTCGGCCCGATCCGGCCAGCGCTCGCCGCGATCCCTTGCCACGGCGCGCGCTGGTCACCGCCCTGGGCCTCGAGCGCTTCGGCCTCGAAGGCGTGCACCTTGCCACCGGGGCCGGATCGCTGGTCGAGTGCGACGCCGTTTCCGGTGCCCTGATGCTGGTCCGTCGCGAGGCCTTCGTCGCCGTCGGGGGATTCGACGAGGGCTACTTCATGCATGCCGAGGACCTGGACCTCTGCCGCCGCGTGCGCGAACTGGGTTTCGCCGTGCGCTGCGAGCGAGGTGTGCGGGTGTTGCATATCAAGGGGGTGTCGAGCCGGCGTCGGCCCTATCGGGTGATGCTCGCCAAGCACCGCGGCACCTTGCGCTACTTCGGCAAGTTCGACGCACCGCGGCTGGCCTGGCCCTGGCGGGTCCTGATCCGGCTCGGCGCGTACTTCCGCCTGGGGGCCCAGCTCGGCCTCGGGATCCTGCGCGGCGGGCGCTGAACTGTCGCGGCGGCGCGCGATCGGACAGAATCGGGGCTGCAGGGTCGAAACAGGGAGCCACGGGCTCATCGTGAGCAACACGGAGCCATCGAGCAGGACGGAGGGTGCAGCCGAGCCGGCGCTGTGCACCCTGTTGCTGCTCGACCTGGTCGAGTCGACGGCCCTGGTCGACCGCCTCGGCGAGAAGCGTGCGGCCGAACTGATCCGCCGCCACGACCGCCTGGCCCGCGACCTGATGCGGCGCCACCGCGGTCGCGAGATCGACAAGACCGATGGCTTCCTGGTCCTGTTCGAGCGACCGATCCAGGCCTGCGCCTTCGCGCTCGAGTACCAGCGCCGCCTGGCCGAGTTGGCGCGCCTGGAGGATGCGGCCCTGGCGGCGCGCATCGGCATCCACGTCGGTGAGGCGGTGATCTGGGAAAACCCGCCCGAGGAAGTGGCGCGCGGCGCCAAGCCGGTCGAGGTCGAGGGCCTGGTCAAGCCCGCCGCGGCGCGCTTGATGTCGCTGGCGATGCCGGGGCAGGTCCTGCTCTCGGGCATGGCCCACGCGATCGCCCGCCGCGGTCTCGGTGAACTGGATGGGGTCGCAGCCAAGGTCGAGTTCCGTGATCACGGCCGCTATCGCCTGAAGGGTGTGTCCGAGCCGATGGCGGTGTTCGAGATCGGCGAGCCCGGGCTGGCACCTTTCCGCGCGCCGCAGGCGGTGGCCAAGGCCGAGCGCCTGCTGCCGTGGTGGCGACGCACGCCGGTGATCGCAGCGCAGCTGGGCATCGTCTTTCTCGTTGCAGCGCTCGCTTACCTGGGCCTGCGCCCGGAACCGGGCATCGCCTTCGCGGCACGAGATTGGGTCGTCGTCGGCGACATGGTCAACCGCACTGGCGAGACACTGCTCGACGAATCACTTGATCTGGCTTTCCGCCAGGGACTGGCGCAGTCGCGACACGTCAATGTGCTCAGCCGGCTGCAGGTGCGCGATGCGCTGCAGCGGATGCAGCGCGATCCCGGCCAGACCGCCGTCGATCGCAAGGTCGGTGTCGAGTTGGCGCTGCGCGAGCAGGCGCGGGCATTGCTGCTGCCGAGCGTCGAACGCGCCGCCGATGCCTTCGAGATCGCGATCGATGTGGTCGATCCCGGATCGGGCGCCACGGTCATGCGCCTCGCGCAGGAGGCCTCGCGCCCGGAGGCCCTGCTGCCGGCGCTCGACGAGTTGATCGGCGAGGTCCGCGGCCGCTTGGGCGAGTCGATGCAGGCGATCAACAGCGACAGCGTGCCGCTCGCCCAGGCCACGACCGCCGATCTCGAGGCCTTGCGGATCTATTCGGTCGGCCGTCGGCAGTATGAGCAGCTCAAGTACGAGGAAGCGAGGCGTATGTTCGAGCGTGCGCTCGCCATCGATCCCGACTTCGCGATGGCTTACGCCGGCATCGCGGGCACCTACATTCCGATCGGCCTGTATGCCCAGGGTCTCGAGTACGCCCGCCGGGCGATCGCCTTGAAGGATCGCCTGACCCGACGCGAAGCGCTGTACATCGAGGCTCTGCTGGCATCCTTCCTCGATCCGGAACAGGGTGTGGCCTTGTGGCGTGACTATGCCGCGCTCTATCCCGACCACGGTGCCGGCCAGAACAATGCCGGAATCCTGCTCTGGTTCGACCTGAATCGGTGCACCGACGCGATCCCGCTGTTGCACGAGGCCTTCAATTCGCGCGATGGCCTCGCGCAGTACGCGGGGCATTTCAAGGGCTACTGCCAGCTGTGGACTGGACAGGCCGAGGCGGCGGCGGCCACCTTCCGGGAAGCGGTCGCGCGAGGCGGGATGTGGTTGACCTTCGGGCTGGCCGACGCCCTGGCCTATGCGGAGGCCGACCCGGCCGAGGTCGAAGCCGTGCTGGCGACCGATGTCGGGCCCTTGCCACCGCGATTCGCCCAGGAGAGAGCGATGCGCCAGGTCACCTGGCTGGCCTGGCAAGGACGCCTGCGCGAAGCCATGGTGGCGGCCGATGCGGCACGGGAATCCGCGCTCGCGGCCAACTTGCCCGGTGCGGCGGCCCGGGCCGAAATCTACCGGGCGGCGCTCGAACTGCACGCGCAGGGCCAAGCCGGACGCCTGGGTGAGCTCCTCGAAGCCCGTCTGGCGCAACTGGCCACCGAGCCCTTCCAGAATTACGATGCGCCCGTGCAGGTGGCGACGCTTGCGCTCCTGGCCCTGCGCTCCGGAAATCCGGCGCTCGCCGACCAGGCGCTGGAGGCCCTGGCCGCGCGCGAATTGCCGCGGCGCAGCGTACCGGCTGAGGCCTTGGTGAAGGCGGCCGCGCAGTGGCAGGCCGGTGCGGCGCCCGTCGAGCCAGGGCTCCTTTACGACAGCTTCGTCCAGGTGCGGGTCGGGCGCGCTGCGCGCCTGGCACGGGGAGACGATGGGCCGGCGGCGGCATCCGCCTGGGCTGCGGTCGACGAGCTGCGATCGCGCGCCTTTGCCGAGTACGACGACTACTTCACCTTGCAGGTGCTGAACGTGCTCGACACCCACCTGGCGCTCGCCGAGCGCGTCCGCCTGGCCGGGGATCCGGAGGAGGCGGCGCGCCTCCGTGCGCGACTCGACCGGCGCCTGGCGCGGGCGGACGCCGGGTATCGATCGCGACTCGGGCTTGGGTCGCCGCCCGAGGAGCCCGAGTCCGAGGAAGCTGCCGGACGCTGATCAGGCCAGGAAGAACACCATCCCCGCCTTGCTGGTCAGCTTGGTGTGCAGCGCCTCGAGGTTGGCCTTGACCTCGGCCTTGCTCGGCAGCGCACGCTTGTGCGGCACCGTGGCGGGATCCACCGTCACGCCCAGTTTCGCCATCGCGCCCACCGGGTCGCCGAGGATGTGTTCGCGGAAGTCGCCATCGTTGGCCAGCTTGTCGAGCAGCTTGTGCGCGGTGTCGTGATCGAGTGGCGCGTGCATGATCCGTCTCCCCTGGTGAGTGATTGCGGCGGGTCTCCGCCGGCTGCAGGATAGCGGGCCTTCGCAGCCCCGGGATCGTCGCGCCTGATCATGCTCGTGCGCCGCTGCCATCACCTGACGCTGGAACCTGCGGACGAGTACGCGCTCGACCTGTCGGAACTCTTCGCCGGCCACCTGGGTCTGGGCGGGCGCGGCACCTGGCAGGCGTGTGCGCCGCACCTGGAGGCGCCGGTGACGCTGGGGCCCGACGAGGTCGCGGTGCTGGGGCGGGCCAGTGACGTGTTCTGGCTGGAGCGCGCGCGGCTGGATGTCATCGCCGGTGCGGAGGCGGTCGATCGCCTGCTGGCCTGCGGCCTGCTGCTCGCGCGCGAAGGCGAACCGGCACTGCATCACGAGGCCGACGAGCGCCTGCGCGCGGCGGCGTGGTTTGGCCCGGCCGCGCTATTGCACCGGCGCAGCCGCTGGCAGGGTGTGGACAGCCGCCGCGACGACCCGGCCGGCACTGGCGAGCTGTCGCTGGCCGATCTCGCCGAACGCCACGGACCGATTCCGCCGCATTTCCACGCGCGCGTCGGGGACGAGGATCGGATCGGATTGCCGCGCGAGGACGCACTGCACCTAGAGTCCTTGCTGGCGCGCCGGCTGACCTGTCGCAACTTCGATTCCGTCGCCGCGCTGCCGCTGGCGCAGCTGGCAGCCGTGTTGCGCGCGGTCTTCGGCGCCGTGGCGACACGCGAACTCGCGCCCGGCGTGCACGCGGTGAAGAAGCACGTGCCCTCGGGCGGCGCGCTGCACCCGGTCGAGGCCTACCTGATCGTGCAGCGGGTCGATGGGCTGGCGCCCGGGCTCTACCACTACCACGTAGGCGACCACGCGCTGGAGCCATTGCCCGACCCTGGCGGCGCCGCACTTTCCGGTCTGGCGCTGGCCGCCGTCGCCGGCCAGGACTGGTTCGCCAGTGCGCCCGTGCTCATCGTGCTGGTCGCCCGCTTTCGCCGCAACCACTGGAAGTACCGCAACCACGCCAAGGCCTACCGGGTGATGCTGCTCGATGCCGGTCACCTCGCGCAGACCTTCGCGCTGGCGGCGGCCGAACTCGGACTCGGAGCCTTCGTCACCGCGGCGATCAACGAGGTCGACCTGGAGCGCGCCTTCGGACTCGATGCCATGGCCGAGGGACCGCTCGCCGTGCTCGGGGTGGGTGCGCGCGCTGCGGAGATGGCGAAGGGCGAATTCGATCCGGCCGGCGCGGTCTGGCCGGCGCCGGCAAAGCCTGCATAATCGAGGCGATTGCCGCCCGGACCCGTCCATGTCCATCCGCTTCGACCACGTCAGCAAGCACTACGAGGGCCGCGAGGCGCTGACGGACATCAGTTTCGAGATCGGCTATGGCGAGATGGTGTACGTCACCGGCCACTCGGGCGCCGGCAAGTCGACGCTGCTGAAGCTGCTGGCGCTGATCGAACAGCCCAGCAGCGGCCTCATCGAGGCCTTCGGCAAGCCGCTCGCACACATCCGCCGGCGCACGCTGCCGGCGTATCGGCGGCGCCTCGGCCTGGTCTTCCAGGACCACCGCTTGCTCATTGATCGCAATGCCTACGAGAACGTCGCGCTGCCGATGCGCCTCGATGGCGTCGCCGAGGGCGAGATCGCGCCGCGTGTGGCGCGTGCGCTCGAGCAGGTCGGCCTCGGAGGTCGTGGCGAGGCGCTGCCGACCGAGCTGTCGACCGGCGAGCAGCAGCGCCTGGGCATCGCCCGCGCACTGGCCGGCTCGCCCGACCTGATCCTGGCCGACGAGCCCACCGGCAACCTCGACCCCAAACTCGCCGCCGAGATCATGCACCTGTTCGTCTCGGTCAAGGAGCAGGGCACCACGGTGATCGTGGCCAGCCATGACCTGCCGCTGATCCAGCGCATGAAGCGACGCACGCTGGTGCTCGACGGCGGGCGCCTGATCGATGATTTCCGCCCGGAGGAATGGTTTGGACGCAGTCCCTGAGCCCATCGAGGGGCCGGATCCGGGGCACCCGGTGCCTTCCGGGCGACCGCAGGCCAACGCCCGGCGCGCGTGGCTGCAGTCGCATCGCGAATCGCTGCTCGCCGGAGCCGCGCGCCTGCTGCGGGATCCTTTCGGCCAGTTGCTGACGCTCGGTGTGGTCGCGGTCGCGCTGCTGCTGCCGGCGCTCGGTTGGCTGGCGCTGGCGCATGTGGATCGTGCAGCCGTGGCTTGGCGGCCCAGTGGCGACCTGACGGTCTTCCTGGCTGCCGGCGAGCCGGTGGAGCGGGCGATCGAACTGGCGTCGCAACTCGAAGGGCGTCCCGAGATCGCTGCCACCGAGGTACGGTCGGCGGACGATGCGCTGGCCGAGTTGCGCGCGATGAGCGATTTCGCAGAGGCGCTGGCCGCGCTCGATGCCAATCCGATGCCGGCCTTGCTGATCATCCGGCTGTCACCGGCCGGTGTGGCCGCGATCGGGGATCTGCAACAGGAACTGGCGGCGATGCCCGAGGTCGATTGGGTGCAGGTCGATCGGCGCTGGCTGGAGCGCCTGGAGGCGGTGCTGCAACTGGGTGAGCGCGGCGTGCAGATCGGGGCCCTGGTGCTGGCGCTGGCGGTGCTGCTGGTGATCGGCAACACCATCCGCCTCGAGATCTCGCTCAAGCGCGAGGAGATCCTGATCCACAAGCTGCTGGGTGCCAGCGACGCGCGCGTGCGCCGCCCCTTTCTCTACATCGGGCTCTGGTACGGGATCGTCGGGGCGCTGCTGGCACTGCTGCTGGTTGCCGCGGCGCTGCTTTTCGTGCAACCCGCGGTCGACCGGCTTGCGTTAAGCTACGGGGCCGGATTTGCCTTGCAGGGCCTGGGTTTCAAGGGTGCGATCCTGTTGGTGAGCTATGGTGCGGTACTCGGCTGGCTGGGCGCGTGGCTGGCCA
>JANJUH010000079.1 GCA_024710675.1 Lysobacterales bacterium | reverse complement strand
GCTCGTAATGCGCCTGCGCGGCCTCGGCATCGCCCAGGCGTTTGGCCAGCACGCCCAGGTTGTTCAGCGATTGCGCCTCTTCCTTGCGATCGCCTCTCTCCCTGGCCATGGCCAGCAGGCACGTCTCGACGACCCGCGCCGCGCCGTAGTCGGCGGCCCGGAAATGCCGGATCGAGGTCTTGCGCAACTCTTCGTGCGATTCGCCCGGCGGACAGGCGGGATCGGCCACGCCTTGCGACGCCACGAGAAGCGCCAAGCCGCAAGCCAGCAAGCTTCGGAGGGCTAAGGAGAGTCCGACGGGGCCTGGGGCGGTCGCGAGCTTCATGACCAGCCTATCTGAGCATGTTGTCGGCACAGGCGCCAGCATGGCGCGCATGGCATCTCGATCGGGTGGCCGTGTGCAAATCGCTGTGACATGACGCAGGTCAAGGAGAATGATGCGGCGACAGGATCAGCGTGCGCCGTGGCGCTCGGTGAGCGCCCGCAGGCACGGGGGCTGAGCGCGATGCGTGGCGCAGGCGATGGCGAGGTCCGGTTGGGCCAAGGCGCGCGACGTGCCCTGGCTTGGCCGCGCGCGGGAGTGTCCGCTGTCCAACCGGCAGTGCCAATTACCCTGATGGGCCTGTCTGCCACACGTCTACCGCCAGCCCGTACCGGCCCACCCATGTGGAAACCACCCGGAGTGCCGCCGCGATGGCGGGCGCCCGGCCTGTCATCGTCCTGATCGTCGAAATCACCAGGGATTCCCGCCATGAACCGTCGCACGCCCGTCCGCACCGCTTTCGTGCTGGCACTCTGCGCCAGCATGCCCGTCCACGCCGCCGACTTCGTCTACGAGGGCCGGCTCGAGGATGGCGGGCAGCCGGCCAATGGCTCCTACGAGCTGTCGATCACCCCGTTTGCCGACCCGCGCCTGGGGGCGCCGCTGGCCAAGGCGCTGGTGTTCCCGGCGGTCGAGGTCGTCGACGGCCGCTTCCGGTTGGAGTTCGCCCTCGACGGCGTGAGCGCCGATGCCGCCTGGCTGCAACTGGCCGTGCGCGCGGCCGGTGATGCCGCAGCCGTGGAACTGCCCGGCCGCACCAAGGCCATCGCCGCGCCGCTGATCGGCGCCTGCTGGAGCGCGACCGGCGACTCGGGCAGCAATCCGGCCACGAACTTCCTCGGCACCACCGATGCGCAACCGCTCGTCTTGCGAACGCGCAATGCGCAAAGCTTGCGCATCGAGCCATCGATGATCACCTTCGGCAGCCCGGCGCTGCCGATCACGGCCAATGTGATCGGAGGCAGTCATGCCAACACAGTCACCGCGGGAGTGCGCGGGGCCACCATTGGCGGTGGTGGCGCGCCGGGCGTCAACAGCGATCCCAACTTCAGCAGCGATGCACCGAACCGCGTGACCGATCACTACGGCAGCATAGGCGGCGGCTTCGATAACCAGGCAGGTGACGATGCCGGCACGGTGCAGGACCGCGGCATGGCGACCGTCGCCGGCGGCTGGAGAAACCGCGCCACCGGGGCCCAGGCGTCGATCGTAGGCGGGTACAACAACCTCGCCAGCGGGGCGGTCAGCACGATCGGCGGAGGCAACGTCAGCCTGGCCACCGGCACGTATGCCACCGTCGCGGGCGGCGCCTTCAATGCCGCCGAGGGCGCTGGCGCCTTCGTTGCCGGTGGTTATTTCAATTGCGCCGGGGCGCCGAGTTCGCTGGCCGCCGGCAACCGGGCCAAGGTGCGTCCGCCGGCCGATCCGGGGTCAGGGGCGTGTGCGTCGCTGGGCAGTTACCCCGGCGGTGACGGCGATGAGGGCAGCTTCGTATGGGCCGACGCCCAGTCGGCGAACCTGCTGTCGACCGGTCCCAACCAGTTCCTGGTGCGCGCCACCGGCGGCATGGGCCTGAACGGCGGACCGATCAACGACGCCGTGGAACTCAACGTGGTGGCCGACAACGACGGGTCCAACTACGCCAATCTGTTCCTGCGCCAGCGCAACTACGATGCCGGCATCCTGGTATCGGCGGGCGATGCCACCGGCAGCGCCAGCAACAACGCGGCCTTCTACCTCGACCAGTACAACGGCAGCGCGCAGACGCGTCGGCTGACGCTGGCCGCCAACGGCGATTTCTCGGTGACCGCAGCGGCCTTCAAGCCGGGTGGCGGGTCCTGGTCGGCACCGTCGGATGCACGCCTCAAGCAGGCCGTCGAGCCGCTCACAGGGGCGCTGGCGCGACTGCTGCAATTGCATGGCGTGAGCTTCGAATACCGCGAGCCGGACCCGGCGTGGCGCCCGGCTGGCCGCCACATCGGGTTCCTGGCGCAGGAAGTGCAACCCTTGTTCCCGGACTGGGTGGGACAGGACGAGCAGGGCTACCTGACCGTCGGCAGCCAGGGTTTCGAGGCCTTGACCGTCGAAGCCCTGCGCGAGTTGCGGGCAGAAAAGGACGCCGCACTGACCCGGCTGGAGGCCGAAAACGCCGCGCTGCGCGAGCGTCTGGCGGGGCTCGAGGCGGCACAGGCCGCTGCGGTGGCGGCGCAGGCGACCGAGCTCTCGCAACTGCGCCAGCAACTCGCCGAACTGCGCACGCTGCTGGCGCCGCAGGTGGTCGCGGGAGGGCGTTGAGCGGAGGGAGCCCGAATCCCTGCGTACGCGGTGGCCGTGACGTGAAACCTGTCGCGCCCCAGGGCGCTCCTGCGGTTCGTGTGGGGGCCCGCCCCACGTAGGAGCGCGCTCTGCGCGCGAAACAGGACTTGTCGCGGTATCGATCGCGCCCGAGGGCGCTCCTACGGCAAGGCTTGCAAGGTCCGGGCCGCCGGCTTCACATCGTGCACATAGCAGCGCTCGGCCTCGGCCGGGTCGAAATCGGTGTGCTGGCGCTTCTTGATGCCGAGGCGGCCGAGTTCGATGTGACGTTGCGGGCGCACGCCGGCCCGGGCCAGGCAGTGGACGACGCAGGCCATCGGGCAACCGTCGAGTGCGAGGATGGGGCGGCCGCTCTGCGCGATGCGCACCAGTGCCGGCACGCCACCACCGACGCCGGAGATGCAGGACATCTCGGCGATGCCCTCGCGGTCCAGGCGCAGCGCAAGCGCATTGGCCATCTGCGCCACGCTGGAGCAGCCCGAGCAGGCGTAGACCAGCGGCGGCTTGGCCGGCGCCTGGCTCATTGCACCGAATCGGTCATGTGCGCGACCGCAGCCTTGACCTCGTCATCGCTCAGGTTCACGAAGCCACCCTTGGGCGGCATCATGCCCTTTTCGCCGGTGAAGCCCTTGATGGCATGTTCGTGGAGGGTGGCCTCGCCTTGGGCAATGCGCGGACCCCAGTCGGCGGCATCACCGAGCTTGGGCGCGCCGGCCAGGCCGGTGGCGTGGCAGGTGGCGCAGGCCCTGGCATAGATCCCCGCCCCATCGATCGCGGCGGCGGCAACCACCGGCGCGGCGTCGGTGGACGTGGTGCCATCGGCGATACCCTCGCCATCGGCGCCGTCGGTGGGCGTGGCGGCTTGTTCGGTGGTTGCCGGTGCGGGTGCCGGTGCGGCCGGTGCGGGTGCGGTGGTGCCGACCTGCGGCGGCAACGGCGGCGGATCCTGCGGCTTGCAGCCCACCAGGGCCAGGGCTACGAGCAGGGGCAACAGGGCATGTTTCATCGCGGGATCCTCCACAGGTGAACGGCGGCGCTTGGGCGCCGATGGGTCAATGCTGGCAGCCTGGCGCTTCGAGAGGCCCTGACCTGGGTCAAGCGCGGCGCTACTCGAAGCCATCGCCGTGCAGGCGATCGCCGAGCGCCAGGGTCGCGCCGGCCATCGTGATCGGCGCACCCCGTCCGGTCTGCTCCCATAGCGCATGCAGGATGTTCCCCCACTCGTCGCTGTGGTTGCCGTCGCGCAGGTGCTCGATGTAGCTGCGTGGCAAGCTCTGGTAGTAGAGCCGGGCGACGATGCGATCGGTACCCGCCGGCAGTGGCGTGCGCCGCTCGTGCCAGTGCTCGCCGTCGGCGTAATCGATCCCGACCACCGGCGCGCCGCCGGCATCGAAGGCCGCGTTGGCGAAGCCGCGCGGCGGGATGCGGGTGTCCTTGACGATGCTGTCGGCCAATGCCATGTGGCCGGTGGGCCCCGGCGGCAGGCCGGTCGCCGCCGCCGCGGCCGTGCTCAGGCCGACCAGCATCTCGTAGACCACCACATCGCTCTCGTCGAGCGTGGCGCTGGCGTGGTCGTAGGCGCCCTGTTCGGCCAGCAGCGCCCCGCTGGCGTCGAGGAAGCGCACATTGAGCCAGACCCGGCGGCCCTCGATATGGCCGGTCGGCAGCTTGTGGCCGCTCTGGTTGACGACGCGCGCGACCAGCTCGCCGGCAGCCAGGCTCAACTCGACATCGGCCGCCTTCTGCAGCATCGCCAGCGCCTCCCGGCGACCCGCGGCGATGGCCTGCTGGTCGACGTTGGGATCGCCGGCGGTGTGCGCGGCGATCAGGTCGAGCGAGGGCACGGCGGCGCCGGCAAAGGAGTGACTGGGCAAATCGCTGCGCGTCACGCCCGAGCTGCAGGCACTGCCGGTGGTCGTCGGCATGTGGCAATCCTGGCAACTGCCGACCACCGGCCCGCGCGCGCCGCCGAAGCGACCGCCGAGGTCGACGCCGCCGGCCGCGAAGGCCGATAGCTTCCACTCGGTGTAAGTGCGCTCGAGCGGAAACTGCTGCCAGGGGTCGGCATCGGGGGCCGGCTCACCGATCGCGTTGTAGCGCCAGCTGCCATCCGGTTGGCGGGTGGTGGCGACGTTGCCGACATCGTGGCAGGTGCCGCACATCCGGCTCTGGCGGTGGAAGGAGGACACCACCACCGGGTGTGGCGCGTCGACCCCGCTGCGCGGGCCACGGCGCCGGTCCTGGTGGTCGAGCACGAACATCGCGTTGCCGTAGTACTGCGGCACCTCGGTGAGGGTGCCGAGCACGGCGAGATCCTCGGGCGGGCTGACACCGGCCTCGTAGACCGGGTCGACCATCAGGTGGCAGAAGTGACAGCTCACGCCCTCCTTGTCGCGCTCGTCGAGGGTGCTGCCATCGGGCTGCTGCACATGACCCGAAGCCACGGCGATCGGCACGTGGCAGCGCAGGCAGTAGCTGCCGACGTTCTCGACGTCCTGGTTGGCCAGGCTCATCTGCGCGTAGAACAGCGGATCGCGGCCACCCAGCGCCATCAGGCTGCCGGCCCAGGTGGAGTAAGGATCAACGCCGGGATCGTAGCCGCCGTGGCACATCTGGCACTGGCCGGCGCTCTGCACCAGCCAGGTCGGTACATCGCCGACCTGGGTCCCCGGGACGCGGAAGTCGTCCTGCGTCAGCGGCAGAGGGAGCTGGGCGGCGAGGGGCGCTGCGGCAAGCAGTGCGCAGAAGAGCAAGGACGAGGCAAGGCGCATGCCGGGATTCCGCTGGAACGGATGCGCCTCACGGTACCCGCCCCTGCCGCACCGGACCCATGACCCAGGTCAAGCGCGGCAATGACCGATTGGCTCAGCCGCCGCCGCAGCCGCCGCAACAGCCACCGCTGCGATGCGGGTTGGCGTCCTGGGTGAGGATCGAGTTGGCGCGCAGGATGCCGACGAGCGCAGGTGCGGCGAGCACCGAGTCCACCTTGAGGTGACCGCCTTGCAGTTCGACGACCGCGGTCGGGTCGTGCTGGGCAATGGCGGCGCGGGCTAGGGCGAGAAGTTCCTGGCTCATCGGTGTGTTCCTGCGGGGACGACGGTGGCCACGTTAGCCGCCGCAAGAAAACCGTACCTTGACCGGGATCATGCAGACCGTGGGTCCGCCGTGGGCGCCAGCGCCGGATGGAAGGCATCCGAGAAGCAGGCGTCGGCGGCGAGGCCGTGGGCAAGGAAGTCGGGCACCGCGTGGTTGACCATTTGCACCGAGCCGCAGACGTAGACCTCGTGGCCGCGCAGGTCCGGGAAGTCGGCGAGCATCGCCTCGTGGACCAGGCCCTTGCGACCGGTCCAGCTCGCCGCGGCGGCTTCGTCGGAGACGATCAGCTCGGCCTTGAAGTTCGGGTGCTCGCGCTGCCAGCGCTCGATGAGGTCCAGGCAGTACAGGTCCTCGGGCTGGCGCACGCCCCAGTACAGGTGCATGGGCCGCTGGATGCCGCGGTGGAAGGCGTCCTCGACGATGCTCTTGATCGGCGCGAAGCCGGTGGCGCCGGCGATGAACAGGATCGGACGCTCGCTGGCGTGCAGAGTGAAGCGGCCGAGCGGCGCCTCGAAGTGCAGCGTATCGCCGACCTTCATCGCCTCGAAGACGTGGGTGGTGAAGCGCCCGCCCGGGATCAGGCGCACGTGCAGTTCGATCGCACCCTCGACCTGCGGCGCCTGGGCGAAGGAGAAGGCGCGGCGCTGGCCGTCGTCTAGGATGATGTTGAGATACTGCCCGGCTGCGAATTCGATGCGCTCGCCGGCCGGCAAGGCGACCCAAAGCCGCATCACCTGCGGGGCGAGGCGCTCCATGCGCTAGATGCGGCCGACGTGACGGCTGACCGCCGGCGCGGCGCCGGGTTCCAGGCTGGCCACATCGACCTCGACCACCAGGTCGTCGAGCGGCACCGCACAGCACATCAGGGCCTTGCCATTGGCGCGCATCGCCGCGGTCAAGGCCGAGGGCTGGTAGGCGCCGTGGTCGATGCGACCGGCCATCACGTGGCACAGGCAGACCCCGCAGCCGCCGTTGCGGCAGTCGTAGGGCAGTGCCAGGCCGGCGCGCAATCCAGCCTCGAGCAAGGTCTCGCCGGGGCGCACCGCGAGCTGCTTGCTGCCCGGGTGCAGGGCGACCTGATGCGGTCGTTGCGTGCCGCGGCGGCCGACCCACGGCAGCGCACACAGCAGCAGGGTGCCGCCGAGGAGCAGGCCCCAGACCGCCGACGGCGCCCAGTCGTCGATCAGCGGCAGCAGCGGCAGGTAGAACCAGTCGAGCGCGAGCGCACCGACTTCGGTGGCGAGATCGGCCACGCCGCCCTGGCTGTGCACCGGCAGCAGGATCGAGAGCAGCAGCAGCATCACGCTGACGCCGAGGGCAATCGGCCGCGGCGGGTTGGTCGCCGCCTTCGGCACCCGTTGCACGTGGACGAACATCAGCAACAGCACCAGCAGCGGCACGCCGATATGGATGAAGGCGAGCAGCGAGAAGAAGCGGTCGTTCACGCTCTCCGGATAGAGGAAGTTGCGCACCAGCGTGCCGCCGAGGCCGGGCAGCGAATCCATCAGCTGGAAGCTGGTGACGATGGTGAACTGCGCCAGCCGGTCCCAGGGCAGCATGTAGCCGTTGATCCCCGAGATGTAGACCAGCCAGATCAGCGCGACGCCGGTCAGCCAGGAGAAGCTGCGGAAGCCACGCAGGCGATCGTAGGCGTAGTGGCGCAGCATGTGCACGCCCATCAGCAGCACCATCGCGTCCGAGGCATAGCGATGGACGCTGCGCAGGATGCCGCCGACCCACCACTGGCCGTGGGTCAGTGCTTCCACCGAACTGTAGGCCTCCGGCACGCCGGTGCGGAAGAAGGCGTACAGGTACAGGCCGCTGGCGGCCACCACCCAGAACAGGAAGAAGGTGATCGCGCCCAGGTGATAGAGCGGATTCAGGCGATCACCGAAGGCGCGGTTGAACACCGCCTCGGCCGCCATGAAGGCGTGGCGCAGGGCGGCCTGCACGCTGCCGGTCATCGCGCCGTCTCCGCGCGCTGGCGCACGGCGCGCCAGACCACGACGATGAAGAGGATGCCGCCGATGATCGCGATCAACCCGCCGAGGCCCATCAGCCCCATGCCGGCGATCTCCGATGGCGTGCGCAGCACCTGCTCGGCGCCGGCGACCTTGCGCTGCACGCCGTAACCGCCGGACCACACCAGGCCTATGATGTGCAGCAACTGCCCGCCGCCATAGAGCCAGGGTTGCCAGCGCGCGAGGCCGCCGGCTGGGGCGCGATACCCGAAGGTGGGCAGCAAGAGGTAGACCAGGCCCATCAGCGCCAGCGTCACGCCGACGATGCAGCCGTGATAGTGCGCCGGGATGCGCACATTGCTGCTGGAGAGGAACACGCCGATCACGCCGCCGGCGGCGAACAGCAGCATCGAGGCCAGCAGTGCCGCGCGCAGCGGCGAATGCTCCGGCTGGCGGCTGCGCGGTGAGCGCAGCAGCGCGTAGACGACCGCGA
>JANJUH010000018.1 GCA_024710675.1 Lysobacterales bacterium | reverse complement strand
CCCCCGCCCCCTGCCCCCTGCCCCCTGCCTGAGCCGATACTCGAGACAGGCCGCTCCCGGCCAATATGCACTTCTACCGGTTCACCACCTCGCGGTACATCGGCGCCAGCTTGGCGAGCAACTGGTTCTGCGCACGCGTCGGGATGCCGCGGCGCTCCATCGCGATCTGCAGGTCCTCGACCAGCGCATTGAAATCGGCGCGGCGGATCTCGTGGCCGGCGTGCGACTCGACCATGTCGAGGCCGTCGTAGACGCAGTCCCCGCCGAGGATCACGCAGAACTGCAGCGCCAGCTTGTCCTTGACGCGTTCGAGGTCGGAGTTCTCGAAGAAGGGCCGCATGCGCGGATCGTCGAGCAGGATCACCATGAAGTCGTCCATCAAGGCGCGCAGGCCGGCCTCGCCGCCGAATTCGTCGAGCACATGACGCAGCTCGGGATGGGCGGGCGCGGGGTTCGGGATCGGGCGCGCGGCGGGATCGGCGCCGGCCAGCGAGGCGCTCGCGGCGAGGGCCAACAGCAGGCTGCGGGTGAGGATGCGGGTCATGGGGTGGGTTCCTGGCTTGCTGGTGAGGTGATGGGGCGTTTCCGAAAGCTGGTTTTCTTGTCCGCAAGGGACGCCAAGAACGCAAAGAAGAGCTTCGCAGTTTGGGCTATCCAGCGCGTTGGGCCTCATGGCGCGGAGTTCTTACTTGATTCGCTTTTGCTTCCTTCGCGTCCTTTGCGTCCTTTGCGGACACCGCTCCTGCTCCAACTCAAAAGCCCGCCTGCACCGACAGGTAGACACCGCTCTGGTCGGCGACGACGACGTTGCCGAGTTCGACCCAGGCCAGCGTCACGGAGAAGTGGCGGTTCGGGGCCCAGGCGAGGAAGACATCCCACCACAGGTCTTCGTCGGCGATGCCGAGCTGGTCGGGCTTGGTGCGGAACTCGGCGCCGAGGGCGAGCTTGCGGCTCAGCAGGTAGGCCGCCGAGCCCTCGAACTCGAAACTGCCCGAGCCCTGGTCGCCGCCGAAACCGAGAATCCCGATCTGGTTGGCCTCGGTGTAGCGCAGCGTCGTGTTGAGCAGCAGGCTCTGCGCGAGATAGAGCTTGGTCGCCGACAGGTAGATGTCGGTGCCGGAATCGTCCTCGGCGCCCACCGCGCGCACCACCGCGCCGTTGCGGTTGCGCTTGTGCTGCACGCCCAGAGCAATCTGCGGCCACGGGCTGTCCTGCTCGAGGACCGCGTCGCCGTAAAGGCGCAGCTTGGCGCCAATGATGTCCTGCTCGAAGGTGTAGCCGCGGCCGAGGCCGAGGGCCGCGCCGACTGCGCGCGTGTCGAAGCGCTGGCGGGCGTAGCTGAGTTCGAAGCGGTCGTCGAAGCCGGCGAGCACCCCGTAGGCGTCGAGCACGTAATCGTCGGTGTCGACGCGCGTGACCCAGGCATTGGCGCCGTACTGGCCCTCGCTGCCGTAGCCGCCGATCAGCGCCCACGGCGTCAGGCCGCCGCCGCCGGCGCCCTCGATCTGGTTGACGCCGCCGGTGAGCAACAGCTTGCCGCCGGTGCCACCCGGCCACTGGGCATGGGCCGGGCTGGCGGCCAGCAGGGCTGCGAGCGCGCCTGCCAAGAGCAGGCCTCGCCGCTGACCCTCGAGCCCCCCAACCCCTCTGCCGCGAGGGGAGAGGGGCTTGCGTGGTGCTGTGCCGTGCCCGTCCTGTTCGTGCCCTCGTGCCCTCGTGCCCTCGTGCCCTCGCGCCTGATGGCATTGGCTCGCTGGTTTGGCAGGTGCGTGTGCGGCGTCCATGGATCTTCCTTGGTCTCGGTTGGGGCTCAATCCGGTCGGGCGCGTGCCAGCAGCCGGTCGAAGGCCATGGCAAAGCGGCCACCGAGCCCGTGGTCCCAGTCCGGCGACCGCAGGTGCAGATCGCCGGCCGCTGCGCGTTCGAGCAGGTCGATGGCGACGCTGGCCGGAACCAGCGCGGCGCGCTGGAACAGCCAGACGAGGAGGCCGCCGACCAGCAGGCAGCACAGTGCCAGCAGCAGGGCATAGGGCAGTGGATCGATGGCGAGGCGGATCTCGGGCGCAGCTTCGAGGCGTGCCCGTGATTCGTCGAACAAGGTCGCACTGAAGTTCCCCGGAAGCTGACCCTCTTCGCTCGCGACGATGCGCACGCTCACCGGCGCCAGGGTGGCGATGCGACCGATCCAGGCCTCGTCGATGTGCAGGCCCGCGTACACCCAAGCGTCGATGACACCGGTGCGGCCGATGGGCTGCATCGATCCCAGGTACCAGCGCTCGCCCTCACGGACCAGGCCTTCGACCAGACCCTGCCGCTCGCGCGCCGCGCGAAACAGGGCGTGGGCGCCGGGATGCGCGCCGCCGTCGCTCCATGGACGCGTGCCGGTGATCCAGCGGCCGTCGCTGCCGATCACACCGACGGCATCGAGCCCCAGCTGGCCCTGACGCTCGCCCAGCAGGTCACTGATCGAGGCGATATCGATGGCCTGCCCGGGCACACCCGATTGCATCGCATCGACGATGTAGGCGGCCAGGGCGTCGTCGGTTGCGAGCTGTCCGGCCCGCAGCGCCAGTTCTTCGCGGCTGGCCGCCTCGACAGCCGCCTGTGCGGCCCGGAAACGGGCCTCGGCCTCGGCCCGCACGGCCTGCTCCATGTGCGTCCGCAGTTGCCATCCCGCGAGCGCGGCTGCCGCCGCCAGCGCGGTGACCAGGAGCGCCGCCACGATCCACAGGCGCCCGCTCATCGCGCGGCCCCGGGCAAGGCGGTCAGCATGCGGTCGACGCCCTGGGATGTCGGCAGGGCGACGATCACAGTCGCCGCCTGCGCCCGCGGATGCCACAGGTGCAGGGTGCCGCGTCCGCCCGGAAGGCCCTCGATCCGCCAACGGCCGCTGGCGTCCGGCCGCGCCTGGTAGGCGCTCGGCACCACGAAGACCTGGGTCTGCATCGTGCGATGGACATTGCAGTTCACGACCACGAGGCCGGGCCGGTCGAAAACGCGTGCGGGAGCCTCGCCTTCGCCGTAAAAGCCGAGGTCGAAAGCCGCCCCCGGGGTGCGCGAGTGCACGTTGTGCCGAACCGGATCACTGTTGGGGAAGGCCACCGTGCTGCCGAGCGGCACCACGAGTAGCGGGGGATCGAAGCGCTTGCCCTGGGTGTAGATCGCGAAACGCCCGGGCGCCGGGGGCTTCGCGCCACTGTCCGGGACGAAGTAGACGACGCCCGCCGAGAGATCGCCTGCTTCACCCCCGGCGACCGCCAGTCGCCCGCTCAAGGCGTGCGGGGTGTCCGAATCCGGCCTGGTCGAGCTTGCGGCCGGGATCGGCTGGGCTGGTGAGGTGGACGCCGCCGCGACCGTCTCCGCCGGCGGTGGAAGCAGCGCAGGGGGCGCGACAGCCGGGGCCGCTGAGACCTGGGCGGCAACGGGAGGGGCTGGCGGGGTCGGTGCCGCTGCGACGGCTTCGGCTACGGGTGGCGATGCCGGGACTGCTGCCGGAGCCGCTGCCGGTTGCGGACGCACGGGTTCGGCAGGCGTCGGGGGAAGCGACACCCGCTCGGGCTGCGGTGCGCGGTTGGCGCAGCCGGCCGTGAGGACGAGGGCAATCAGGAACAAGGCAATCAGGCGCACGGGCAACGATCCGGCCGGTCGATGTCCGGCCCCGATCGCTGTACGCCGCGGAGGCCATGAACGGATGCGCGGAAGTGCGCTTCGTTACATTCGCGACGGATCGGCGTAGCCCGGACAGGCGGCCCGTGGGCGGCGCATCCGGGATCATGGCGCGCGCGGTCCCCGGATGCGCGCTGCGCGCTTGTCGAGGCTTACACCGGCTCCGTGACCCTCAGACCGCGCCCAGGTAGGCCGAAACGGCGCGCGAGCGGATCAACAGCAAGGCGCCGGCCGGCGCTCGCAGCGGGCGGTGCAGGCTGCCCTTGCGGGCGTGCAGGTAGTCGCCCGACACATAGCGGATGCCGTCCTGTTCGATGCTCCCTTCCAGCACCAGGCATTCCTCGTCGTCGTCGTGATCGTGGGCCGGGATCTCGCTGCCGGCTGCCAGTCGCCACAGCGTGGTCTCGCGGCTGTTGCCGGGCTCGGCGCGCAGGCGTTTGATGCGGATGCCAGGCAGCACCTCGATCCAGCGGCCTTCGTCGGCCCGCACGACATGGATGCCCGCCGCGCGCTCGAGCACGCGCGCCCTCAGGCGCGCGCGGGCGGCGGCCGGCAATGCGGCAACCGGCAGGGCCTCGGCGATCGTGGCCGCGGCGGCGGGATCCAGTCCCGCGTGTTCATCATCGGTCGGGTTCATGCCCGAAGCTCCTCCAGGGCCGTGCGCAGCTTTTCGATGCCGCGGCGGATGTGCGATTTGACCGTGCCCAGGGGCAGGCCGGTGCGCCCGGCGATTTCGCCATGGCTGGCACCCTCGAAGAAAGCCATCAGAATCAGCCGCCGGGGCGTCTCGTCGAGCTGCGCCAGGGCGCTGCGCACGCGATGGCCGTCGACGAGTTCCGCGAGCGGATCGCCGTCTTCACAGGATGCATACGACGCTGTTGGACCCTCTGGATGCAGCGTTTCGATGGCGACCATCGGGCGCTGACGGCGGCGCCGTTCGCTGGCGCGGCTCCAGGTGAGCATCGACAGCCAGGCGAGCCCACTGCCGCGATCCGGATCGAAATCGGCCGCCCGCTCCCAGGCGTACTGGTAGACATCGGCCACCACTTCCTCGGCATCGGCGGCATTGCCGCACACCCGGCAGGCGATCGCGTGCAGGCGCTCGACGCTCAGTTCGTAGAGCGCATCGAGCGCACGCAAGTCACGCTGGCGCAGGCGCAACAAGGCGTCGGCGGCAGCATCCTGCGCCGATCGGGGATCGCTGAGGGGTGGTGAGGCCGGCATCGGCGCGAGGATACGCGCCGAGAGGTATCAACGGCGGCGGCCGCGCGCTTCGCTCTTCAGGCCAACGCGCAGCACATTGCCGTCCGTCATCGACTGGCCGTCGAGCGCGGCGATGGCCTTGCGCGCTTCATGGCCTTCCATCGACAGTTCGGCGAAACCTTTGCACTCGCCCGAGAAGAGGTCGCGCACCACCTTCAGGCCATGGACCTTGCCGTGGGCGGTGAACATCTCGTTGACGCTGGCTTCGGTGCTCTGGCGCGGCAGGCCGCGCACGCTGAGGGTCAGCATGGGGCTGCACTCCGTGTGAATTCGGCCGGATGTCGGCCGTTATGGGATGAACGCAGCGCCCAAGCTCCGGCGCGGCAGGTGACACGAGGGGAGGGTGAAGCGGAGAGCAGGGCGGCGCCGATCAGCGCCGCCCCGCCGGGTACCACTTAGAGCGGCTGGACCTGCTCGGCCTGCAGGCCCTTCGGGCCCTTGGCGACGACGAAGGTGACCTGCTGGCCTTCCTTCAGGGTCTTGAAGCCATTGCCCATGATGGAACGGAAGTGGACGAAGACGTCCTCACCATCGGTGCGGCTCAGGAAGCCGAAGCCCTTGGCATCGTTGAACCACTTGACGGTACCGGTCTGACGATCGGACATGATGTTGCTCCTTGCGTTGTGAGTTGAGAGCGGCCCACGGTTCCGGGCCGATGCGTTCGTCTGCGTGGACCAGGATCACAGTCAAAGGTACGACGGCAGATCGAACGACTCACCGCGTGCCTCGTCACGGTGTATCGTGCCGAGCAAAAGAAGCGAGCGGGACTGTACGCGAAGCGGGAGGCAAAAGATAGCTTCGGGGTCGTTCCGTTCAGTTTCGGCACGCAATCTTCACGGTGCAGACGCCTCAGAAACCGTCAGACTCCGGCCCTCATTCCTCACTGACGCCCGCCATGTCTCCCTGGCTGACCACGCTCGCCCTACTCGCCGGTTTCGTGCTGCTCGTCGTCGGCGCCGAGCTGCTCGTCAAGGGCGCCACCAGGCTGGCCGAGCGCGTGCGCATCTCGCGTCTGGTGATCGGCCTGACCGTGGTCGCCTTCGGCACCAGTGCCCCGGAACTCGCCGTGACCCTGAGCGCGGCATGGAAAGGGAGTGCCGACCTTGCGCTCGGCAATGTCGTCGGCAGCAACATCTTCAATGTACTCGGCATCCTGGGCTTGAGCGCGCTGGCGGCGCCGCTGGTGGTCCACCGGCAACTGATCCGGATGGATGTGCCGCTGATGGTGGCGCTCAGCATCGGCGTGCTGCTGCTGGCCTGGGACGGGCGTATCTCGACGCTCGATGGCGCACTGCTCGCGGTGGTGCTGGCGGTCTACCTGTGGTGGTCGATCCGGCTGGGGCGCCGCGAGGCCACCCGCGACGATCTCGAAGCACCGCCGGAGCCCGAGGGCAGCGTGGCACGTGACCTTGGCCTGCTGCTGGTGGGCCTGGTGTTGCTGGTGGTCGGTTCGCAGGCGCTGGTCACGGGTGCCACCCAATTGGCGCGCGCCTTCGGTGTCACCGAGCTGGTGATCGGCCTGACCGTGGTCGCGGTCGGTACCTCACTGCCCGAAGTCGCGACCAGCGTGATGGCGACCTTGCGCGGACAGCGCGACATCGCCATCGGCAATGTCGTCGGCAGCAACATCTTCAACATCCTGGCCGTGCTCGGCATCGGCGCCCTGATCGCCCCGGGTGGCCTCGCCGCCGCACCCTCGGCCATCGCCTTCGACCTGCCGGTGATGATTGCGGTGGCCGCGGTCTGCCTGCCGGTCTTCTTCTCCGGCCTGATCAGCCGGCGCGAAGGCGCGCTGTTCGTGCTCGCCTACATCGGTTACGCGACCTTCCTGGTGCTCGACGCCAAGGACCACGCGCTGCAGGACGAGTTCGGCGAGGTGATGCTGTATGCCGTCGTTCCCGGCATGCTGCTGCTGATCGCGATCGGCTTCCTGGATGCGCTGAAGAAGCGGCAGGAGGCGCGGCTCAGGGGCAACTGACGCCGTCGAGCGAGTCCAGCGGTCGCTGGTACTGGAACAGGCCCGACTGGCCACCGGTCTCGTTCCATGCAAAGCGCATCTGGCGGCAGTCCGGGAAGCTGATCGTCACGTTGCCCCAGGGCGTGACCTGGACCTGCGCCGGGTTGTAGGCGTTGCCGAACTGCCCGCCGCTGGTGACGATCAAGGGAATGGTGACTTCGGTTGCGCCGGGCTGGTAGGTGACGTTGCCGGCCAGCCAGCGCTGCTGGCCCTGGAAATAGGTGTACCAGGTGAGGAAGGCCACGCGGGTCCCGCCAACCTGTCCGAACTCCACCAGCACGCCTTCGCGATCGCGCGCCGGCTCGTAGTAGCTGCCCGACAGTTTTCCCGAGAGCGCGACCAGTCCGCCACCGGTGTACTGCGCAGGATCGAAGGCGGGCACCTGCACCTGGCCATCGGGGCCGACATCGCTCTCGTAGACCAGGGTAAAGGCGGCATCGTCGTCGAAGCTGAACTGGCCGTCGAACTCGTGGATCACGAAGCTCGTGGTCTGCGCGAGCTGCGCGCAGAAGCCGGTATTCACGCCGTCGTTGGGGTTCACGTCGAGCAGGATGTCGTCGGTCCGAAAGGCGCCGACGACGATCTCCACTTCGGTGCCGCAGACGAAGGGCGTGCCCGTGAGCGGCTGCATCGTCAGGATCAGTTGGGCGTCGTTGCCGGAACAGGGCTGGCGCCAGGCGGTCACGCGCAAGCGCGCATTGGCGGCGGTCTGCACCTCGAAACTCGCGCTCGGGCCGGAAGCTGTGGTCGGCAAAGGCGTCGCCACGCAGTTCGGCGTGATCTCCTTGAGGGCCGTGCCGGGGCTGGCGGCGTCCGCGGGGACTGCGGTCACGAGGGCGAAACCCGTGACGCTCGCCAGCAGGACCGGGTGGGGTCGCATCGACATGGCGCAACTCCGATTGTGTCTTGACGAAATTGTGACACTGGCGACCACACCCCGTCTGTCAGACCTTTGGCAGATCCGGAAACGGACCGGGCAGCACAAGGTGCCGGTGAGCGCAGGGTGCCGGTGAGCGCAGCGAACCGCACCGGCCATGAAGCGGGAAGTCCTCGGTCAATGCGCGGCGTGAAGCATGCGGTCAAGGCGAAGCCGGATTCCCACGCCCAACCCGGCGCAAGCGACTTCGCCTCGTCATCGGTCACGGCGGAATCGCGGCTGCGCCGCGGTTCCGCCCCACACGCTAAACGCCTTCGCCGCTCCGCATCAGGCGCTTCAGCCTCCGGATTGGCCTTGCGCGCGCGCCATCCGCTCCGCCGCCTCGCGGGTGCGCGGATGTTCCGGCCCGAAGCGTTGCGTCAACGCCGGCAGCGCAATCTCCAGCTTGGTACGCGCGGCGTCGCGGCGACCGAGTGCCAGATCCACTTCGGCCGCCTGGCTGAGGAAGTTGGGGTAGTGGACATGGCCGCTGCCCACCGTGGCCTCGGTCAGCGGCAGCAGTTCGGCATATTCGGCCGCGGCCTGTTCGGGCCGGCCCAGGCGCAACTGCAGGGTCGCGTGCTGATTGCGCGCGGCCAGAGTGTCCTGGTTGGGCGCACCGATCTCGGCCTCGATGGCGATGGCGCGCTCGGCCAGCGCGAGCGCCTCGTCCAGCCGACCCATGCGCGCCAGCCCGGAACCCAGGATGTTGAGGTTGCCGATGTACTGCGGGGTCGCGGTCTCGCCCAGGGCCTCGAAGGCCGCGAGCACTTCGCGCTGGATGGGCTCGGCTTCTTCCGGTC
>JANJUH010000011.1 GCA_024710675.1 Lysobacterales bacterium | reverse complement strand
GCGGCGTGAGCTGGTGGCCTTGTCCGAGCGCGAACTGACGAATGCAGCAAGCGCTCCTGCGCCGCATTTGTACGGCAGCGACCGCATCCATTCCTCCACCGCGTGGGGCGATGGCACTGAGGTGGCCTTCGAGCGCGCGCGGACCGACAACCTCACCCTCAAGCTGAGGGGCCTCGCCACCTGGCTCGCCATCGTCTACTACGAAACGCGCGAGAACGACCGCGGCGAGATGCAGGATCTGCACAAGCAGGTGATGCGGGCGATCCGCCACCTGCGCGAGTCGACAGGCCAGGCGCGCAAGGTCGAGGCGATGCCGCTGTCGGCGCGCGTGGCTTGATCGGTCCCGGGAATCCAGATCGCCCGTAGGAGCGCCCTTGGGCGCGATCGGGTCTGCGGCAAGCTGCATCGCGCCCAAGGGCGCTCCTACTTCAGTGCCGCAGATGGCTCGCTCACTCCCGCGCGCGGCGCTTGAGTTCCTCGGCCACTTCCTTGCCCAGCCACGCCTCGATGCCGCGCCGCATCGCGTAGATCACTGGCGTCAGCGCCACCGCCATCGAGGCCTTGTACAGGTAGTTGACGGTTCCCACCGCCAGGAACAGCGGGATCGCCCACTGCTGCGGGCCGAGAACGAAGGCGATGTAGAGCACCACGAAGCTGTCGATGAACTGCGAGACCAGCGTCGAGCCGGTGGCGCGCAACCAGACCATGCGCTCACCGGTGCGCTGGCGGATCCAGTGGAAGATGCGCACATCGATGAGCTGCGCGACCAGGAAGGCCGTCAGCGAGCCGCCGATCGACCACAGCCCCTGGCCGAAGATCGCTGCAAAGGCTTTTTGCATGTCCGGCACGCCCTGGTCCGAGGCGACCGAAATCCACCAAGCCGCTGGCGCCAGGTGGATCGCGAGGTAGGCGAAGCAGAAGGCGTAGAGGATCAGGCCGACGGCAAGCCAGGAGATGAAGCGCACGCCGCGCTTGCCGAAGTACTCGTTGATCACATCGGTGAGCACGAAGACCACCGGCCACAGCATCACGCCGGCGGTGAAGTTCAGCGAGCCGGACTGGCCGAACAGCGACCAGTCGAAGGGCCGGAGGCCCAGGGTGTCCTCGAGCGCGAAGATCTTCACGCCGATGAACTCGGCCATCAGCGCGTTGGTCAGGAAGACCCCGGTCAGGACCAGGAACAGGATCTGGGCGCGCGAGCCGAACACGGCGATCAGTCGACCGGCACCGTGCGCTCGGCCGCCCAGGCGCGCAGGGCCCCGATCTTCTCGGCCATCACCACCGACAGCGGCCGGGTGTGGGCGATCTCCTCGAGCAAATGACGCTGGTCGAGCGCGGCGCCCTCGCCGTGCGCCGCGTAGAGCGAGGAGACGATGGCCTGCTCGATCTCGGCGCCCGAGAAGCCTGCGCTGGCGGCGGCGAGCGCAGCCAGATCGAAACCCTCCAGCGGCAGGTTGCGGCGCTGGAAGTGGATGCGAAAGAGATCCGCCCGCACCTCCTCGCGCGGCAGGTCGACGAAGAAGATCTCGTCGAAACGGCCCTTGCGCAGCAGCTCCGGCGGCAACTGGTCGATGGCATTGGCGGTGGCGACCAGGAAGATCTTCGCCTTGCGCTCGGCCATCCAGGTGAGGAAATAGCCGAGCACACGGCGCGACACGCCGCCGTCGCTGTCCGAACCCGCAAAGCCCTTTTCGATCTCGTCGATCCACAGCACGCAGGGGGCCATCAGCTCGGCGTTCTGCAAGGACTCGCGCAGGTTGCGCTCGGTCTCGCCGTGGTACTTGTTGTAGACGCTGGCCATGTCGAGGCGCAGCAGCGGCACCTGGAAGCCACCCGCCACCGCTTTCGCCGCAAGGCTCTTGCCGGTGCCCTGCACGCCGAGCAGCAGGATGCCCTTGGGCGGGTCGAGCGGCACCGGCGTCGGCTCGCCCATGAACACCGCGCGGCGTTGCTGGATCCAGCGCTTCAGCCGACGCGCGCCGGCAACATCGTCGAAGGAGATGGGCTCGTACTCGAAACTGAGCACGCCCGCCTTGTTCAGCAACTCGAATTTGGCCTTGGCGACGGCGGGCAGGTCGTCCTCCGTGATCATGCCGTCGGTGGCGATGATCCGGCGCGCGATGCGCCTGGCGTCCGCGGCCGCAAGGCCCTTGAGATTGCGTACGACCGCCTTGAGGGCGCTGGAGTGGATCTGCACGCGCTTGCCGGCGTGCTCGCGCGAGTAGTTCAGCGCCTCCTCGCGGACGATGCGATCGAGCTCGGCCTCGCCCGGCAGTTTCAGCGTGAAGCGCACCGCGTGCGCCTCGAGGTCCTTCGGCAACTCCAGCCCGGCGCCCACCAGCACGATCGTGTGCGGCGCACAGCCGTGGCGCTGCGCCAGTTCGCGCAACTGGCGGGCCGTGACCACGTAGCGCAGGAAGGGCGCGTAATCGAGCAGCAGGAACACGCTCTTTTGCTGCGTCTGCGCGATCGCATCGAGGACCTCGCCCGAACTCATGGGCTTCGCCGGCGCCTCCATGTCGATGCGCCGCAGGCCCGTGGTGATGCTCCACACCAGCAGCGGCCGCAGCACCTCGGTCAGCGCACGCTGGAAGGCGGCGATCACCTCCGGCTCGTCATGGGTATCGATGGCCAGCAGCGGTGTATCGGCGCGGATCAGCGCAGCGAGGTCGTGGTGTTCGTTCATGGGCGGCGATGCTAGCAACTCGTGGGGCTCGAGCCGGATCGCAACACAAGAGCGTCCGGATAAATCCGGACCCACAAGAGCGTCCGGATGAATCCGGACCCACGGGAGCGACGCGGACCTGTGGGTCGGCATTCATGCCGACGCTCTTCCTGCTCGGCGCTTCAACTGCAAGTGGGCAATCGCAGCCTCTGCCCCACCTTGAGCGCGTACTTCGGCCCGCGAATCCCATTGAGCCGCGCGATTTCGCCGACGCTGGAGCACTTCGTCCGTCGCGAGATCGCCGCCAGCGTGTCGCCGCGGCGCACGGTGTAGCCGACCTCGGTGGCGCCCGGTGGGCTGCGCGCGTCCTGCAGGCTCGCGACCTTGGTCATGAAGGCGGTGTCCATGCAGCGCTCGCCATAGGCTTCCAGCGTCCGCGCCGGCGCCCGCACCAGCGTGCCGGGCGGCAGGCGGTCCTCGGGTTTGAGGCGCGGATTCAGGTTGCGCAGCGTGCGGAACCAGCCTTCCGGGCGCTCGTCCGACTGGCCCAGGCAGATCGCCAGCTCGCCCAGCGAGAGCGATTGCACCAGCGGCAACTCGGTGATCTCCGCCGGGACCTGCGGGAAGCGCAGGCCGTATTCCTCCGGATGCAGGAACAGGTAGGCCGCCGCCAGCACCTTGGGCACATAGTCGCGGGTCTCGGCGGGCAGCGCGTAGAAGATCGATTCGTGCCAGAAACCGCGACCGGGGTGCGCCTTGGCCAGCCTGCGCATGCGCCCCTCGCCACCGTTGTAGGCCGCCAGCGTCAGCTCGAGGTTGTCGTTGAACTGCTTCAGTTGCTCCTCGATGTAGGCCACGTTGGCGCGCGTCACCAGCACAGGATCGAGGCGTTCGTCGAAGCCATTGCCGCCCAAGCCAAAGCGGCGGGCGGTTGCCGGCATGAACTGCAGCGGCCCTGCAGCCCCGGCGCGCGAATAGGCATGCACGCGTCCGGCCGATTCCTTGGCCAGGATGCCGAACAGCAGTGCTTCCGGAAGGCCGGCCGCCTCGTAGGCCGGATACATCTGGTGGCGCAGGTACTGGTAGTTGACCCAGGATTCGACCAGTTGCGGCCGCATCCAGGTCAGCCAATCCTCGAGCGCCGCCCGCACCGGCTCATTCAGCGTGATCAGCTCGGAGAGATCGCGCCCGCGCAGCAAGCGCATTGACCGGGCCACCTCGGGCAATTCGAAGGCCCGCGGCAGCTCGTCGCCGCCGGCGCCCAGCTCGCCCGGATCGAAGCTCGTCTCCTCCCAACCCGCCGCCACCGCCTGCAGGCGCACCAGCACCACCAGTGCGCCCACGAAGCGTTCGCTCTCGCAGCCGGGGGTGCGCGTGCAGGCGAGCGCGGCGTCCTCCATGTCGGCGAGCGCGACGCGCAAGGCCGCCCTGCCCTCGCGCGGACTGCCGCTGCGGACCAGCTCGAGCCCGGCCTGGAAATCGCTGGTGCGCTGGCCGATGCGGTCGTAGAGCGCTGCGACCGCGCGCTCGTCGCGCTCGGGCGGTGCCTCCGTGGGTGCGGCCGTCAGCGGCTGCTTCGGGGCAGCGGCACAGGCCGCGAGCAAGCCGGCCAGCGCCAGGATCGATAGCCGCCTCATGCCTCGGCCAGCCAGCGCAGCACCTGCGGCGTGAAGTAGCTCAGCACCGCATCGGCACCGGCGCGCTTGAAGGCCACCAGCGCCTCCATCACGCAGGCGCGTTCGTTCAACCAGCCGTTCTGCGCCGCCGCCTTCAGCATCGCGTACTCGCCGCTGACCTGGTACACGGCGGTCGGCACCCCGTAGCGCTCCTTCACCCGGCGCACGATGTCGAGATAGGGCATGCCGGGCTTGACCATCACCATGTCGGCGCCCTCGGCGATATCGAGGCCGACTTCGCGCAGCGCCTCGTCGCCGTTGGCGGGATCCATCTGGTAGGTGTACTTGTTGCCCTTGCCGAGGTTGCCGGCCGAGCCGACCGCATCGCGGAAGGGGCCGTAGTAGGCCGAGGCGTACTTGGCCGAGTAGGCGAGGATCCGCGTGTGGATGTGGCCGTCTGCCTCCAGCGCGGCGCGGATCGCGCCCACGCGCCCGTCCATCATGTCCGAGGGCGCGACCATGTCGGCACCTGCCGCGGCCTGCGACAGCGCCTGCTTGACCAGCGCGGCGACCGTCAGGTCATTGACCACGTAACCGGAGTCGTCGATCAGCCCGTCCTGGCCGTGGGTGGTGAAGGGATCGAGTGCCACGTCGGTGATCACGCCGACCTCGGGGAGCGCGGCCTTGAGCGCACGCGTCGCCCGCTGGGCGAGGCCGTCCGGGTTCCAGGCCTCGGCGGCATCGAGCGACTTGGCCTCCGGCGGGGTCACCGGGAAGACCGCGATCGCGGCCAGGCCGAGTCCGGCCAGGGCGCGCGCTTCTTCGAGCAAGAGGTCGATCGACAGCCGGTCGACGCCCGGCATCGAGGGCACCGGCGTGCGCAAGCCCTGCCCTTCGGTGACGAAGACCGGCCAGATCAGGTCGTCGGCAGTGACCTGGTGCTCACGCATCAACCGGCGCGAGAAATCGTCGCGGCGCATGCGGCGTGGACGGATGTGGGGATAGGCGTTCGGCGTCATGGCGAATCCGGAGCGGGCAGATGACGAGGGGCGCGAGTATGCGACAGCGTGCGACTGCTAGCCTTGACGGTAGCCAAGCGCCCCGGAGGGCGGATGTCCAGCCAGTTCTCGCTGCTCGCCGAGCGCCGCTTCCTGCCCTTCTTCCTGGCCCAGTCGCTGGGCGCGCTGAACGACAATGTGTTCAAGCAGGGTCTGGTGGCGATGGTGGTCTTCGTCGGCGCCATCGAGGTGGGCCTGGCCGACTCGACCTTCTCGCTGCTCGCCGGCGCGCTCTTCATCGCACCCTTTTTCCTGTTCTCGGCCCTCGGCGGGCAGCTTGCCGACAAGTACGACAAGGCCGTGCTGGCGCGCTGGATCAAGGCACTCGAGGTGCTGCTGATGGCGCTGGCGGCGGTCGGATTCCTCACCGGCAGTGCGCCGGTCCTGCTCGCCGTGTTGTTCCTGCTCGGCCTGCAATCGACGCTGTTCGGCCCGCTCAAGTACGGCCTGCTGCCGCAGGTGCTCGACGAGCAGGAACTCACCGGCGGCAATGGCCTGGTCGAGAGCGCAACAATGCTGGCGATCCTTCTCGGCACCATCGTCGGCACCTGGATCGTCGGGCTGCCGGAGCAGGGGCCACTGGCGATCTCCCTGCTCGGCCTCGTGCTGGCCCTGGTCGGCTGGTTCGCGGCGCTGGCGATGCCCAAGGTTCCGAGCGTCGCCCCGGATCTGCGCATCGGCTGGAACGTGCTGGCGGAGACCTGGGACAGCCTGGCCTTCCTGACCCGCCACCGCACGGTGTTCCTGAGTTGCCTCGGCATCAGCTGGTTCTGGTTCTACGGATCGATGTATTTCCTGATCCTGCCGGTCTACGTGCGCGACGTGATCGGCGGCACCACCGCGGTGTACACGCTGCTGCTGGCGCTGTTCTCGATCGGTACCGCGCTCGGCGCACTGCTCTGCGAGCTGTTGTCGCGGCGCAAGGTCGAGATCGGCCTGGTGCCCTTCGGCTCCATCGGGATGACCGTGTTCGGCGTCGAACTGTACTTCGCGCTGCCGGCAGCGAGCGGGCTGGCCGGCCTCGATGTCGCCGGCTTCCTGGCCACCGCCTTCGGCTGGCGCATCGTCATCGACCTGGTGCTGATGGCGGTGTGCTCGGGTTTCTTCATCGTGCCGCTGTTCGCGCTGATCCAGCAGCGGAGCGAGCCCGAACGACGCTCGCGGGTGATCGGCGCCAACAACATCTTGAACGCCCTGTTCATGGTCGCCGCCTCACTGCTCGGCTGGGGCCTGCTCAACGGGCTGGGCCTGAGCCTGCCGCAGGTGATGCTGGTCACCGCACTGCTCAACGCGGTGGTGGCTATCTACATCTACACGCTGGTGCCGGAGTTCCTGCTCCGCTTCGTCGCCTGGATCCTGGTCAACCTGCTCTACCGCCTTCGCATCCGCGGCCTCGAACACATCCCCGACGAGGGCCCGGTGCTGCTGGTCTGCAACCACGTCGCCTACACCGACGCGATCGTCGTGCTCGGCTCGATTCCGCGCCCGGTGCGCTTCGTCATGTACTACAGGATCTTCAACATCCCGGTGATGCGCTGGATCTTCCGCACGGCCAAGGCGATCCCCATCGCCGGCGCACGCGAGGCCCGCGCGATCATGCAGCGCGCCTTCGACGAGATCGATGCGGCCCTCGCGGACGGGCAGATCGTGGGCATCTTCCCCGAGGGTGGGTTGACCAAGGACGGCGAGATCGCCGCGTTCAAGTCCGGCGTGGAACGCATCCTCGAACGCCGCCCGGTGCCTGTGGTGCCGATGGCACTGCGCGGCATGTGGGCCAGCATGTGGAGCCGCCGCGACACGCGCCTGGGGCGCATGCGCGTCCCGCGCCGTTTCCGCGCGCATGTCGAAGTGGCGGCCGATCCGCCGTTCGATCCTGCCTCCGCCTCGGCGGAGGTGCTGGAAGCCAAAGTCCGCCAGCTGCGCGGTGGCGCTGCGTGACCCGGGGTAGGCGGTCGACCCTGCGACCGGAAAGTCGGGCCTAGCTGACCCAGCCGGCAATGACAAACAGCGCCAGCACCGCCAGCCACACCAGCAGACACCGCCATACCAGGCTCATCGCATCGCGCAACTCGGGCAGGTCCGCTGCCACTGCCATGTAACGCGCCGGCACCACGCCATGATCGTCGGCGTAATCACTCGCCTCCTCGACCAGCTCACTGCGCACACTCGCGCGCGCCACCGCGTCGAGAAACCGGTTGGCCAGCGACAGCGACGCCCCGCCTGCTTCCCGCCATGCCGTCAGCACCGTATCGAAGTTGCCGACCAGCGCGAGCGACAAGGTCATCAGTTGCGCCACTGGCCAGTCCAGCGCTGCCAGCAGGCGCTGCGCGCCCTGGGCCGTCGTTGAAGGCACCTGTGCGGCGGACTCCCCCTCCACCGACAGCACCGCCAGGCGGTACAGCAACGCCCCCACGGGCCCGAGCAACAGGAACCAGAACAGCACCCCGAACCAGCGCCGCAGCGCGTTGCGGAACACCGCCTCGACCAGCGAGGCGCCGTCCATGAGCGGCTCGTGGCCGACTGGCCACAGGCGCGCGGCGGCCTCACGCCTTGCCACCGGGTCGGAGGTGGCAGTGATCGCATCCACGTCCACGTCCAGGTCGCGCGGGCCCCACGCGTAGACCAGCACCGC